>JACCUS010000259.1 GCA_013811715.1 Nocardioidaceae bacterium | reverse complement strand
AAACATCTACCTTCTCGTAGAGGTGCTCATCGGCAAGCCCATCCTTGAGAACGAGGTTTGACGGTAGAACGCCCGCCAAGACCTGGGAGTAGCTGATGGCCTGCTTCTCTGTGGCTCTTCGGTGAGACGGTGCAGCGCGAGTCTCGTACGAGATCGATGCGTTTCACGACGACCTGGGTATCGCCGTGGAGGTCGAGGCTGGCCGTGGAGCCGCCAACAACGCCGACTACCGCGACATCGTCCGGACGGCACTGATCCTCGATGCGCGTTACCTGGCGCTCGTGATGCGTCTCGACTACCGGACGGGTATCCAATCGATGAAGGCTTACGGTCGAACGCGCGACCAACTCGACGCGTTGTATGCGTCTGATCGTCTCAAGCTGCCATTCGCCGGGGTTCTTCTCGTCGGCTACTGAAGCGGCCTTTCGGACTACGGCCTTGGGACGTGCTGGCAGTCGGGACGCCGGTCATCGTGGTCGCGGCGGGTTGCGAGCCCCCCGGCCGCCCCGACCGCTGAGATATGCGATCGGGGCGATGGTGGCTCGGTAGACGCGTCGCACAGACCATGGGGGGAGGTAGCGATGACGCTCCTCTCGCCAGACCCTCGCCCTCGGATGGGCGCTGAGCAGCCGCAGCGGCAGTTGTCTGAGTACAGACGCGTGGGTGCCCTTCGGCTCGGCGCTGTGGACCTCGATGCGGCAGAGGTGCTTGGTGCTGACATAGCCGTACTGGCTGGGGCTGACCAACCGCGCCGGGGCTCCATGGTCACCGTCGAGCGGGCGGCCGTCGAGTCGCTCCGCGATGAGCACATCATCAGCCAGGGCGTCCTCGATCGACACGACCGAGCGCCAGCCGTCGAGGCCGCGGAACACGACATGGGTGACTGGGGTCTCGGGCGGGAGTGCGGGTTCGATGAGGGTGCGGTACACCGTCTCGAACGAGACCCCCTCCCAGCGAAGGTCCGTGGCGGACCAGCCGGCCACGCAGTGAAAGTCGGCTATGAGCTCTCGACGAGGCAGTGTCGCCAGCGTGCCAAGTGGTACGTCGAACGCTTCGGTCACCACGCCGCGGATCTCGATGACGGGGTCGGTGGGGACGGCCGGCGCGGGTCGGGAAAGGTGCCCACCGAAGCGCGGGAACCCGTCGATCGGGTGTTGGCCTGGTGGAAGGGTCACGGCGAAAGCCTCATGCTGATCCTCGATTCGAGCACGCTGGAGGAGCCGCCCAGACGCAGCGGCGCACGTCGAGCTCGACTGGACCCTCGACCAGTGGGGCCAGGAACTGAGCGGACAGCTCGCGCACCGGCTGCTCGGGGACCGTGTGCTCCGCGGCGGTCACCGCCAGCGAGGCCAACAGGCCTCCGTGCGGGCCCGCCCAGGCCCACCAGGACCGGTCCACCGTCGTCGTCGCCTGGTCGGGGGCTGCCCACGCCATCCCGGGCCGACCCATCGTCTCCGTCATCCCGCACCTCCTCCTGCAGGTTGACAGAGGCACGGTGACACTGTCAACCTGCTGTCATGGCAGTCACTGGGGCTCGGACGACCCGGGTGCGGGCGAACCCCGGCGAGGGGGAGCGACTCCGTGAGGAGATCCTTTCGGCTGCCGAACGGCTGCTCGTGGATGCCGGTGGGGACGAGGCCCTGACGCTGCGCGCCGTGGCGCAGCACGTCGGGGTGACGACTCCCTCGCTGTACCGGCACTTCCATGACAAGGCGTCACTGGTCAGCGCGGTGTGCCTCCGGGTGTGGCACGAGCTCGGCGAGCGGATGCAAGCCGCCGCGCTCGACCACGACGACCCGTTCCAGTCGCTGGGCGCCCGCGGCCGGGCATACGTCCACTTCGGGCTCGAACACCCCGTGCAGTATCGCCTGCTACTGCTCCGTCCAGCGGCGTCCGCGCACAGCACCGCGGAGGAACAGGCCGCGCGGGCCTGCTACCGGGAGGTCGTCGACGCCGTACGCAGCTGCGTGCACGCCGGCGTGTTGCACGGCGACCCGGCTGCGGTCGCCCTCACACTGTGGGTGACCGTGCACGGCTGCGTGTCGATGCTTATCAGCTCGCCGCCGTTCCCGCCGCCACAGGACCTGGACGCCTTCATCGACGCGACCGTACGCACCGCCGGGCTCGGGAGCGCCCTGGCCACCCGGCTCCCGGCGGAGGTTCCGCTAATCGCTACGTCGCTCACCGTGCGTCTCGACCAGCTGGCTCAGGACCTGAGCCAGGACCAGGAGGGACACTGACGGCAGCCGCTCAGGGGCGCCCGAAGATGTCGTGGGTCCCGATGCGACGCCAGATGGCGTGCGGCTCCCCGACTTGTTGCTCATCGCCGTACTCGAAGGTGGCGCGGCCGTCACGAGCCCAGGTCATCTCGAAAACGCCGTCGGCGCCTCGGACACCCTTCACCCGAAGCCCGGCTCGGGGCCGTCGGCCGGGTGACGACAGATCCTCGACGAGTTGCTCCACCGCGCGACGAAAGCGGGACCGATCGGAGGGGTCCAGCATGGCCAGATCCTTCCGGAATCGCGCCGTTACGGCGTATGTGGGCATCTCATTTCTCATCCACACCGATGAAGTCGAGGAACGATTCGGAGTCCGTGAAGGTCTCGACCCGGCCCGCCTCGAGGTCGGCGCTGGCCTCCCGCTCGCCCCGCTGCCACGACTCGGTCCAGAACCACGCCTGGTCGGCGGGGATCATCTTCAGCCCACGCATGACGACGGCGCCCGACGCCAGGACCTTGAACTCGATCTCGTCACCGCCATGCACCTTGAGTGCCTCGCGGACCTTTGCGGGCAGTGTCAGCTGCCCTTTGGCGCGGAGCGTGCTACGCCCCACGGCTGCATCTTCCACTGGCTCCTCCAAGAATCCAACTATCCTCCTATCATACTCTCAGCCAGGGGCCATGGCTGAACCCCGCCGTTCGGGGAGGGCTGACAGACTTGGGCCCCATGCGACTGAGCGACGTCGGCTGAAGTGATGTGGGTGGTCACGGCGCGAGCCTTGGGACTTACGGTGGTCGCGCTCGTGCTGGTCGCTTTGATGGTGGCGCTCGGCTGGTGGCAGTACGGCGCGTACGACGACCAGCGGCGAGACGACGCACGTGCCCGGCTGGCGCAACCACCGGTCCCGCTGGACGACGTACTCGGTCCCGACGGCGCGTTCCCGGCCGACGCGGTGGGCCGCCCGGTCACGGTATCGGGGAGGTACGACGCCGGCGCGCAGATCTACGTCCGCGGCCTCGGGACGGCCGAGTACGGCGTCGCCGCTCCACTCGTGACCGCCACCGGCTCGGCGATCCTCGTCGTCCGGGGCGCCGCGGAAGGCCTGACCGCGCCGCCCCCCACCGAGACCGTCCGCGTCGAGGGTGTGCTGGAGCCCTCGGACACCGAGGGCGACGCGCTCGACGCGCGGCGAGTCACCGACGGCATCCGGATCTCCACCCTGGTCGAGGGCTTCGACCGAGACCTCTATGGGGGGTACGTGGTGTTGACGGACAGCGAACCAGGCGAGCCGCTCGCGCAGGTGCCGCCGCCGGCGCCGGAGCCGTCGGCGTGGGCCGGCATCCGCAATCTGCTCTACGCCATGCAGTGGTGGCTCTTCGCTGGGTTCGTGGTGTTCATGTGGTGGCGGATGGTCTCAGAACCCACGGCCGACCGTCCCGACGCTGCCACCGTGGGATACCCTCCGGGCTCGTGAAGGGCACCCTGCTCCGCTATCGCGTGATGGCGTACGTCGTCGGCGTGCTGCTGATCGTGCTGATCTGCGTCGGCGTGCCGTTGAAGTATCTCGCGGCCGATGGCGGTGGCCCGCAAGAGCTCGGCGAGTGGATCACCACCTACCTAGGCGTCACACACGGGTGGCTGTACATGGTCTTCTTGGTGACCGCGGTGCTGTTGGCCCGGCGGGCGCGGTTCCCGATGGGCTTCACCGTTCTCGTCCTGGTGCTTGGCACGGTTCCCGTACTGAGCTTCTGGGGTGAGCGCAAGGCCACTCACCGCGCCCGGAACCCTGAGCGGACCCGCACCTGAGGCGTATCCGCTACAGGTCCTTCTTCTCGATCGGCTGGTCCGGCGTGGTCGGGCTGGTGGACTCGACGGTCTCCTCCGAGGCGAACGGCGCGGTGGGCGCCATGTCGGCGTCGTCGACCGCGCCCGGCGGCAGCGTCTCATCAACCGCGGCGGCGTGCAGTGGAGTGGTGGCCCGGGCGTCTGCGGCGGCGCTGTCGCGGCCGGCGGTCCACGCCGGGTCGGCGTCGTTGCCGGTGAACTTCTTGTACAGGAACGCGGCGACGCCGCCCAGCCCGAGTACGAGCACCATGTTGCGCAGCTTGTGGCTCTTCTTCGGTGGTTCGATCAGTCCGGCGTTGATCGCCGCCTCGCGGCTCTTGGCAGCTGCCCGGCGACCCTGCTTGCGGCCCTCGGCGATGGCCGACTCCGCGACGGGCGCCAGCCGCTCGCGAGCCCCCTCGAGCGCGGGTCCGACGGTGGCGGCGACGGAGGAGATGGCACCCTCGGTCGCCGTGCCGAGCTTGTCTCTCGCCGTCTCGGCGGCTGGCTTGACGGAGCTGCGGGCGTCTTCCGTCGCCGACACGATCCGCGCCCGGGTTGTCTTCGGCTTACGGGTCAACACGAGTTGGTCCTCCTAGTTGGTCATCGGTCGTGAAGGTACGGCGGCACCGTACACTCAACCCCCTACTCTTACCGCATCGCGATCATTCCACCACAGCGGGTCCCGACCGGGACCGGCCTTGGCGTTGCGTGTAAGGATAGTGATCTCAAGCGACCCGGAGAAGGTGAAACGGTGGCCGAAAACCTGCAAGCCACGCTCAAGACCAACCGCGGCGACATCGCCGTGACGTTGCTCCCCGACCACGCCCCTAAGACGGTGCAGAACTTCACCGGTCTCGCCGAGGGGATCCAGGAGTGGACCGACCCCAAGACCGGCTCGAAGTCCACCGGCCGCTTCTACGACGGCCTGATCTTCCACCGGGTCATCGACGGTTTCATGATCCAAGGCGGCTGCCCGGAGGGCAACGGCCGCGGCGGCCCGGGCTACAAGTTCAAGGACGAGTTCCACCCCGAGCTGTCGTTCACAAAGCCCTACCTGTTGGCGATGGCCAACTCCGGCCCGGGCACCAACGGATCACAGTTCTTCATCACGGTCGGACCCACCCCACACCTCACCGGCAAGCACACGATCTTCGGGGAGGTTGCCGACCAGTCCAGCCGCGACGTCGTCGACTCCATCGCCACCACCCGCACCGATCGCGGCGACCGACCGGTTGACGCGGTCGTGGTGGACAGCGTCGAGATCGACCGGCGCTGAGACGTCCTTGCGGGCCGAGGGCGGGTTCGATCGGCCATGAGCGGTGCTGACTCCACGGCGTACGACGCCGGGACCGTCCCGCGCTGCTATCGCCACGCCGACCGCGAGACCTACATCTCTTGTCAACGGTGCGGCAGGCCGATCTGCCCCGACTGCATGATGCAGGCGTCGGTAGGTTTCCACTGCCCGGAGTGTGTCCGGGAGGGCAGGGCGACCTCGCCTCAGGCGCGTACGTCGTTCGGCGGCAAGGTCAGCGACGGGTCCTCGATCGTCACGGTGGCGCTGATCGCCGTGAACGCGCTCGTCTTCGTGCTGGCGTTGGCGACCGGCGGCGGCAACGGGGAGTTCGCGACGACGCTGGCGCTGATGCCCGACTCGTCGCAGTGGCCGCCCAGGTTCGGTCTCGAGGGCGTCGCCCAGGGGTCGTACTGGCAGCTGGTCACGTCGACGTTCTTGCACGTCGAGGTGCTGCACATCGCGTTGAACATGATCGGGCTGTGGATCTTCGGCACGTTCTTGGAGTCGCAGCTGGGCAGGTGGCGCTACCTGGCTCTCTATCTGGTCACCGGCCTGGTGGGTTCGGTCGCGGTCTACTGGCTGGCGCCCCTGGGGAGCCTCTCCTACGGCGCCTCGGGCTCGGTCTTCGGCCTCTTCGGGGCGGCGCTGGTCGTCTTGTTGAAGCAGAAGCGCGACGTCAGCCAGCTGCTGTTGCTGCTCGGGCTCAACCTGGTGATCACCTTCACCGTGGGGAACATCTCGTGGCAGGCGCATCTCGGCGGGCTGGCCGCCGGTTTGGCGATGGGGGCGGGGTTCGCCTACGCGCCGCGAGCCCGGCGCACGACCCTCCATGTCGGCATGACCGCCGCTCTCGTCGCTCTCGGTGTCGTCCTCGTCGTGCTGCGAAGCGCCGCCCTGCCCGCCTAGGCCCGGCGCCAAACCTTGCCCGTGGGCTCAGCCGATGTTGCGAGCGGTGGTGCTGTGACCGCCGTCGAGCCCCCAGCTGATGATGCGTGTCGGGGTCACCCGAATGACCGGGTCGGCCCCGCCGGTCGCCGGCAAGGCCTGTGCGGTGCCGCGCACCTCGACTCCGCGGACATGCCAGGGGTCGAGCGAGGCCAGGTCGTCGACGACGAAGGCGACCCTCGGATCGCGGTCGATGTTGCGGAACTTCTGGGTGTCGACGAGGTCGAATCCACCGATCTCGATGACTCCCGCCGAGACGCTGTAGCCGACTGGGCGCACCTGCGGGCCACCGTCGCGGCCGAGGGTGACGAGTCGGCCGAGGCGGGGGGTGGCGAGGTAGTCGCGTTCGGCCTCGGTGAAGACCGGTTCGCTGGCGGTGCTGGTCATCGTTCCTCCTGATCTGGTCGTGGTGGGTGGCGCCTTGGCTGGTTGGACGTCAGGTGGTGACATGCTCGCCATCGACCTCGATGCGGACCTCGTTGGGGTAGAAGCAGAGGTGTCCGGCGGCCGCCAACCCCTCCGGCAGCGGGTGGGGCAGGCTCCAGGCGGCGTCGGGCACCCGGTCGCCGTCGACGGTGAGGTGCCAGTGCTGCCCGTCCCCCTTGTAGGGGCACTCGGTGACGGTGTCGCTGCGCTCGAGCAGGCCCAGGTCGACGTCGGCGAAGGGCAGGTAGTAGCGGGTCGGGTTGCCGGTCTCGAACAGCAGCTTTGGGCGGGCGGACTCGGCGACGACCTGACCACGATGACGGACCACCACCCGTCGAGACGAGGCGCGGACGTCGACCCGGTGGTACGGATCGCGAAGGTGCCCGTAGACCGGGTCATCCTCTTCGAACCAGCGGTCCATCGCTTCGAAGGCCACGGTAACGAAGCCGGTCAGCGGCGGCCCGTCGCCTCCGCCGGGAGTGTCGGGGTAGGCGGTGACCACGGCGGGGGCGATCCGGTCATCGACTCGCACGTTCCAGCGCCTGGCGCCGTTTTCGGCCAGGTCGGCGGGGATGAGCCGGTCCGGGTCGAGGTCGTCGAGGGGAAAGTAGTGCTCGGGCAGGCGACCGGTCTCGTGCAGCACGATCCCGCGGCTGCTGTCGAGCACCGGGCGGCCGCCGAGGATCGCCCGCATCCGCCGCGGCCACGGCTCCCAGTAACGGACGTGGTCGGGAACGGGAAAGTCGAAGGAGCCACGCTGCGCGGCGAACGGCGCGCGGCCAAAGGTCAGGGACATGATCTGTTTCCTCTCTGGTACGACGAGCGGTGTCGGTTCCGGCCGCTGGGTAGCGCTACCAACGCGACCAGCGTTGAGGCTGCGGCGATGCCCGCACCGGCCAGGAAGGCGACGCTGATCCCGGCCGCGACCGCGTCCGGGGTGGGCATGCCGAGAGCCTGGGTCTGCAGGCTGGCCAGGCTGGCCAGGACCGCCACCCCGAGGGCGACGCCGACCTGTTGGGTCGTGATCAGCAAGCCGGAGACCACGCCCTGGTCGCTGGCTGGCACTCGGTCGGTGGCAGCGATGGTCGTGGTCGTGACCACCGCACCCAGCCCGACGCCGAACAAGATCGTTGCGGGCAGGATCACCGAGGCGTACGCGCTGTCGCCTGAGACTCGGACCAGCATGGCCGCCCCCGCCGCCACCAGCGCGGTCCCGGCGAGGAGCACCGGCTTGGCCCCGACGCGAGCGGCCAGCCGCGGGGCCGTCTGTGCCGACAACGCGACCACGACGGAGGAGGGCAGGAACGCCAGGCCCGTCAGCAACGGATCGAACCCCATCACCTGTTGCAGCTGAAGCGACAGCAACAGCGGCATGGCACCGGCGGTGATGAAGGTGAGCGCGCTGAGCCCGTTGGCCGCACTGAGCGACCTGGACCGGAACAGGCGCAGCGGAAGCAGTGGCGCTGCCACTCGGGCCTCGACCAGGACAAACCCGGCGAGCAGCACCGCCCCGGCGGCCAACGGCGCGACCCTCGCGGCGAGCGGTGCGCCGGACTGCCCGATCTGCACGAGGCCGAAGATCACCGCGCTCAACCCGGCCGTACCACACAGCGCGCCGGCCAGGTCGTAGTGACGGCCGCGGGCTCGGGTAGAGCTCTCCGGCAGCAACCGCCGGCCAAGCACCATGGCGGCCGCGACCAGGGGCACGTTGACGAACATCACCGCCCGCCAGCCGGCGATCTGGGTCAACAACCCACCGGCCAGCACCCCGACAGCGAACCCGCTGGCGCCAGCGGCCGAGAACCAGCCCAACGCCCGGCCCCTTTCGGGTCCCTCCGGGAACGTGGTGGTGATGAGGGAAAGCACAGCTGGCGCGGTCAGGGCTCCGCCTGCGCCTTGCACCGCCCGCATCAGCACCAGCATCGTCGGGTCGACCGACAGCCCACCCAGGAGCGACCCGGCACCGAAGACGGCCAGGCCCACCAAGAACATCCTCCGCCGCCCGAGCAGGTCGGCCAGCCGGCCACCGAGCAGGAGTAAGCCTCCGAACGTCAACGCGTAGGCACTGAGCACCCAGGACAGGCCCGCTCGGTCGAAGCCAAGGCCGCGGGCGATGTCGGGCAGCGCAACGTTGACGATAGAAAAGTCCAGCACCAGCATCAGCTGCACGCCGCAAAGCAGCGCCAGCGCCGCCGATCCTCCGCGGGCGCCGGCAGAGCGGCCGTGCCGGAGCCCTTGTCGATCCTCCCGCTCCTGGACGACGGCCATCTCGCTCTCCTTCCGCAGCAGTAACTATACATAGCGTATACTTACTGAAAACCACACGGAGGGGCGGGTTATTCCGCACGCAGTGGGCGGAGCTGGACGACTATCCACACTGGGGAAAACCCCTGTGGAGAACTACACCGGTGTAAGTTGGGCGGGATACCGTGGGGTGGTGATTCACTCCCACTTGGTGGCGAAGACGAACCCGACTGCGATGAACCCCATCCCGACCGCGAGGTTCCAGGCCCCCAGCTCGCTGAGGTACTTCAGGTCAGGCGCCAGGTAGTAGACGATGATCCAGACCAGGCCGAGGACCCAGCACGCCACCATCGTGGGCGCGACCCAGCGGCCACTCCCCACCCCGGCGGGCTTGCGGGAGGCCGGGGGCGTGTAGTCGGTCTTCTTACGCGGACGAGACTCGGGCACGGTAACTCCTGGTCGGCTTGCGCTCTCACCACGTAGCGTAGCGCGGTGACGGCGCCGTTCCGCTCAGCGCCGGCAGACACACCCCGCTGTAAAGCCCTGACCGTCGCGCGAAACGAGAGTCCCGATGCAGACCGACCCGCCCGAGAGCGGCGCCGCCCCGACGAGACAACGACCACGCGGTTGGCGGCTCGGGGTGCCGCTCGCGTGCGCCTGCGCCGGACTGCTGGCGACGACGAGCATGATCAACGCCCGCGGCACCGACCTGCGCGGGGGCCGGCAGAGCGACCTCGTCGGGGTCGTGAGCGAACAGCGCGACGACGTCACCGCCCTGCAACGCGACACCGAGGTGCTGCAGAACGACGTCGAGGCACTGACCGAGCAGGTCAGCGGCACGTTGGTCGACCAGCTCCAGCAGCGGCTCGACCGGCTCGCCACCCCGGCGGGAATGACCGCCTTGGTCGGGCCGGGACTCGTCGTCACGCTCGACGACGCGCCGCTGGACCAGCAGTTCGCCGAGGAGGTCGACCCGAACCTTCTCATCGTGCACCAACAAGACATCCAGGCCGTCGTCAACGCGCTGTGGGCCGGCGGCGCCGAGGGTATGAGCCTGCAAGGGCAGCGCATCATCAGCACGACCGGGATCAAGTGCGTTGGCAACACCGTCGTGCTGCAGGGCGTGCCGTACTCCCCGCCGTACCGCATCGTCGCGCTCGGTAAGACGGCGACGATGTACGACGCACTCGTGGCCTCGCCTCAGGTGCAGAACTATCGCGACTACGAGCAGCCGCCGTACAACCTGGGCTGGTCGCTGCGCGAGGAGTCCCGCCTGCGGGTACCCGGCCACACCGGCGCGGTCGATCTGGAGTACGCCAGCCCGGCGCCCGACTAGGGGGTCTGGGGGGTGCCCGGTGACGTGGGTGTCGATGGCCTAGTCGAGGCGGGCGATGACACTGTCGTCGGCGCGGACGAAGTGGTCGTCTCGGTCGGCTCGGTGGTCTCGGTGGGTTCGGTGGTAGCGGTCGGCTGAGTGGTCTCGGTGGGTTCGGTGGTCTGGATGGTCTGGGTGGGTTCGGTGGTCCGCTGGGTGGTCTCGGTGGTCTCGGT
>JACCUS010000252.1 GCA_013811715.1 Nocardioidaceae bacterium | reverse complement strand
TCGTCGACGACGCCCAGCGGCAGCCGGCGCCCGGGCGCCCCGTCGACCGGCAGCGAGTGTGCCCAGCTGCGGGCGATCGACGGCTGCCCCGCCTCGCTGACGGCGAGGACCTGACCGTCGCGCGTCCAGCCGCGGGTTGCCGTGCGATTGGCGCCCCAGTGTGTGAGCCGGCGGGCCGTCCCACCGTCGACCGGACTGACGTAGACCTCGGGAGGGCCGTGCCTTCGGCTGGTCCAGGCGACCATGCTGCCGTCCGGTGACAGCCGTGGGCTCGATACCGGAGCGCGGTCGGCGGTCAGCCGCCATGCGCGACCACCGGCCAGCGGAGCGAGCCAGACGTCGTCGTCGGCAACGAAGGTGACGACGTCACCGCGTACGTGAGGGAAGCGGATGTAAGCGTCGGACGCGGAATCGAACATGCGCTGACACTAGTCGGCGACCGACCGCCCTCGAACCGGGTCAGCTGGTCGCGGTCAGCCCCATCCATAGATTCCGCTGGCACAACTTGGGCCGCACGGTCGGATTGCCGACGGTGCGTGCCTGCGAGAACGGCACATGGCCTCGGGCGACACCCCCTGACATCGACGCGCTCTGACGGTGGTCGGCGGTTGGGACCGGTCGGGACTGGTGCACGTCCAACCGCCCGCCAGCATGCTAGGGAGCAGCGGGATGGGCACGAGCCGTCAGGTGGCAGCCGTGGCTGCGCTGGGACTCGCGGCGCTGTCGGCCTGTGACCGGCCCCCCGGAGATTAGACTTCCCGGGTGCACCTGGTCGACAGCAACCTGCAGCGGGCCGCACCGCCCGCGGGTGCGGACACCGGCGCGGCCGTTCAGGGGCTGAGGCAGTTCGGGTTCTCGCTGATCAACGCGGAGCGAGGCTCCGCCGAGAACGGCAACCGGGTGGTGTCACCGGCAAGCGTCGGCGCAGCGTTCGCGATGGCGAGGTCTGGAGCACGCGGTACGACCGCGGATCAGATCGACGACGTCCTCGGCTTCCCGCCCGACACCGGCCCGGTGTACAACACGTTGACCGCGCAGTGGTCTAGCCAGTGTGGTCGCGACGCTCCGCAGATCAGGATCGCCCACGCCGTGTTCGCGCAGGAGGGACTGCCTCTGAAGCAGAACTGCCTCGACGCGATGGCGACCGACTTCGGAGCCGGTGTGCGAGCGGTGGACTTCGCCGAGCCAGCAGCCGCCGACCTGATCAACGACTGGGTTCGGCAAGAGACTCGAGACCACATCGACAAGCTGTTCGACATCCTGGACCCCGCGACACGCCTGGTGCTTGCCAACGCGATCTATCTCGAGGCGCAGTGGGTGACTCCGTTCCCCGCCGCCTCGACCAGCGCGGCACCGTTCGACCGAGCCGAGGGAGGCACAGTCCAGGTCGACACGATGCTCAACACCGCACCCTTCGACTACGCCGACGGCGACGGCTGGTCCGCGGTTCGGCTGCCCTACAAGGGACGGGATCTGGCTATGTGGGTCCTGCTGCCGGACACCTCGAGCGACCCGATCGCCCTGCTGGAACCGGCCGTCCTTTCCCAGGCGGCCCGGCGAGCCAGCACCCAGATGGTGCAGCTGTCGTTGCCGAAGTGGGACTTCCAGTCGAATCTCCCGCTGATCGAAGCCCTGAAGAACCTCGGCATGACGGCGCCGTTCACCGACGCGGCGGACTTCTCGGGCATCACCGATGTGGAGCTGCTGATCGACCAGGTCCAACATCGCGCGGACATCACGGTCGACGAGAAGGGCACGGAAGCCGCCGCAGTCACCGGCATCGCGTTGCGCGAGTTATCCGGGCGGCCGGTGAGCGATGTGCGTATGGGCGTCGACCACCCCTTCGCGTTCGTCGTGCTGCACGAACCGACCGGAGCACCGCTCTTCGAAGGCGTCGTAGGCGACCCCAGCGCAACTCAATGAGTCGGTCGAGGGCGGGCCTACCATGAACCCGTGGTTGCCTCGGTAACGCGTCTCCAGGTGCTCGGCTTCCGAGTACGAGCCCAGCAGCTGGATCGGGAGTCCGGCGACCTTGCCGACACCGCGGTGCTGGACATCGGGGCGCAGGACACCGGTCCGGACGGAGCGATGTGGGCGCTGGCGATGCGCGGCGTCGATGTGTCCGAGCTCTCTGATACCGAGCTGGTGCGAGTCTGGACGATCCGCGGCGCGCCGCACCTTTACCGTCGTACGGACCTGCCGTCTGTCGCCGCCGCGGTCGAGCCCTTCTCGGACGCGGACGCGGGCAAGCGGATCTACGACGCGACCAAGCCGCTGAAGGCGGCTGGCATCA
>JACCUS010000414.1 GCA_013811715.1 Nocardioidaceae bacterium | reverse complement strand
TGCGTCAGCGGCTCCCCGTCGATGGCGATGCGCTCCGTGATGGACTCGAGATGGGGGCTCGTGAAGCGGCCGGTACGTAGCCCGAGCCCGCGCAGCAGGTTGTCGACCATCCGCGCGGTCGACGTCTTGCCGTTGGTGCCGGTCAGGTGGATGACGGGGTAGGCCCGCTGGGGTTGGCCGAGCAGGTCGCACAATGCGGCGATCCGGTCGAGGGACGGGTCGAGCTTTGTCTCGGGCCAGCGCTGCAACAGCGCACGCTCGGCGTCACGAAACGCGGCGAGGTCAGGGGTGTCGGGCATCGACTGGAAGTCTAGTGACGCACCACCGCCGCTGGTGCGTGTGTCGAGGCCGGCACACCGACCGCGCCTCCGGTCGTCGGGGTCTCACCACGTTTGACCCTCCGACGAGGTACGTTGCGCACAGCACCGGTTGTCGCGCCCTACGTGAATGACCGTCCACCTGTCGTCACGCATAAGAGGCCCGCCATGACCCTGCGAACCCTCAGTCACGTCCGGCGCATCGGCGTGGTGTTCTGCGCGCTTGCCGTCGTCATACCTCTTGGCGGGTCGGCACCCGGCCCTCCCTCCTCGGTGGAGATGGCGCAGCCCGCAAACCCGTTGTCCTGCCCCGGAGCGGGACCCATCAGCGCCGCGTCGTTGGCCTCCGGGGTGTCGACGTCGAGGTGCGCGCTGGTCGGTCGCATCGTGGTCTCCGGTGACGTCTCGGTCGCCGTTCCGCCCGCTGGCGGCGGAGTCGCTGCGAGCGGCGTGGGGACGCCGTCCTCACCCGGCACCAGCCTTCGAGTCACGAACGTCAAGGGGGTTGTCACGGCGACATCGGAGTCGTCGACCTCCGCAGGCACGGCCGCCAAGCAAAGCCCCACCCTGCAGACCCAGCTGGCGGGCTCCGGTCCCCCCTGCCGAGACGGCACCTTCAGGCAGCAAGGACACGATTGGAAGACCAGCGTGAGGTGGGGCTACCACCAGGCTTCGACGCCGCGCCGGATGAAGGCGTCACATGCCGTCGAGCAGATCCGGCTCGGCATCTCGAACATTCGCGACGGGCAGGACAACTGCGGCCTCAACGGTCGACCAGATGCTTCGAGCCGTTACCTGGGCCGGATGACCGCGAAGCCGAACATCTTCATGCGGGACGGGCGGGTCGGCTGCGGACCCTATAACAGCCGCAACACCGTCGGCTGGGGACAGCTACCCGGCAACCTGCTCGGCTACACCTGTTACTGGTGGAATCGAGACAACAAGAACATGATTGCGGCCGACATGCGGCTGGACCCGGGCGCGCGCACCGTGCTGCGTTATCCCGCAAACTGCCGTAACAAGTTCGACCTCCAGTCGCTCGCCACGCACGAGTGGGGCCACGCCTACGGGCTGCTGCACCCGGGTGCCGGACACGCCAAGCTGACGATGGCGCATCTGCTGCCTCCCTGTTCCAAGGCTCCCCGCACTCTCGGGCTCGGTGACTGGCGCGGCATGCGCAAGCTGTACGGCCTCCGCTGACGCGTGCACACCCGCGCGCTCTCCGCCGCTGACGAGCCCACGCCCTTCCCGCCGCGGATTGCGGGAATCTGCATGCGCTCATCGGCGTGTCGCCAAGCACCTTCCCGCAATTCGCGGACGGAGCAGGTGGCTGGCCAGGGCGGGGTCGACCGCCGTACGGGACGGAGCTGCGGATCGAAGCCGTACGCCCGACGGAGTAGGCAGCGGTGCGCCGGGGAGACGATGACAGGTGGACGTGGGCTCACCTACGGTGCTCGGGTGGGCATGTCAGCGGCGTCGGCACCGAGGCAGTGGCGACTCCTCGCCGTGGCCGGTCCGCTGGCCCTGGCGGTCTTCCAGGTCGCCGGCACATTCGGCGCCTCGGAGGGCCAGCCCGACCGGCGGGCCGTGGACGCCTTCGCCCTGCTGCTGGTGGTGGCGGGGCCGGTGTCCCTGCTCTGGCTCCGCCGGCACCCGGTGGCGGTGCTCTGGTTCGTGAACGCGGTGACGCTGACCTATCTGCTGCGCGGGTACGCCTACGGCCCGGTCATGATCAGCGCCGTGATAGCCGCGTTCGCC
>JACCUS010000240.1 GCA_013811715.1 Nocardioidaceae bacterium | reverse complement strand
TCCCGGATAGCGCCTCGCCGATGGGTCGAGAAGGCGTCGAGGCGGGGCAGGTGAGCACCCTCCGCACGCTCCATGTCGATGCGTCGGTACGTCGCACGGACGTCTCGACCGAGCACGGCGACTTCGCCGCCTTGACCGCCTCACCGCAGGGCACCACACTCCCCCACGGCAACGTGTTGTTGGTCCCCGGCTTCACCGGCTCCAAGGAGGACTTCGCCGCGTTGCTGCCGCTGCTCGCCGAAGCAGGGTGGAACGCCGCCGCCTACGACCAGCGCGGCCAGTTCGACTCGGCGGCTGAGCCGGCGGACGACTTCTCGCTGCGTGGCTTCGCCGTCGACGCCTTCGCGGTCGCCGACGAGCTGTTCGGCGGGGAGGAACAGATCCACCTGGTCGGCCACTCGTTCGGCGGACTGGTCGCAGCGGAGGCGGCCCTGGACAGGCCGCGGGCCTGGGCGAGCCTGACGCTGATGTGCTCCGGTCCCGGCCGCATCGAGCCGGAGCACAAGTCGCTGCTCGACGCGGCAGACCGGGTCGAGCGCGAGGGGCTGGAGTCGGCCTACCGGACCAGCGTGCGGCGGAACTCAGACCGTGGCCTCCCCCCTCCGGAGCCCGAGATCGAGGAGTTCCTGCACCGCCGCTTCCTGGCGAACTCGCCGGCGTCGCTGGCGGCGATGGCGCGGCTGTTGGCCGAGACGCCCGACCGCACCTTTGAGCTGGCCACGCTCGAGCTGCGGGTCGCCGTGCTGAGAGGCGAGCACGACGACGCCTGGCCCCACGACGTACAAGCTGATCTTGCCGCCGCGCTCGACACGGCGGTCGTGGTGATCTCCGACGCCGGCCACTCCCCGGCGGTCGAACAACCCGAACCGACCCGAGACGCCCTGGCCAGGATCTGGCTCAGCTGACGGGGAGGTCCAGGCCTGCCCAGGGGTCGCGCGGTCTGGCGACGGCCGCGCCCTGGGGGCACGAGCGGTTGTAGTCGCACCACCCGCACAGCTGCCCCACCTTCGTCGGGTACATCGCGTCGGCCTCGGCGTGGCTGACCCCTGACCGGAACCGCTGGTCGAGCTCGGCGATCTCCGCGGCGATGGAGTCGGCGCGACGGACATGCCGGGCCAGCCCGTCGTCGGAGTGATCCCACACGATCACCTCGCCGGTGGGCAGATGGTGCAGCTCGACCCGACGGCAGCGGCGGTGCAGGGTGCGTTCGGAGGCGGCGGCGTAGACCGCCAGCGCGAGCGAGGTGCGGGCGTCGTCGACCGTGAGGAGGTGCCGGCCGGTCTTGTAGTCGACCACGACGACGCCCTCGGCGCCCCGGTCGTCGATGCGGTCGACCCGGCCGAACAACGCCGCGTGGTCGGTTTTGAGCGCCACCGTGCGTTCGACCCCGACAGGTTCGTCGTGGGGGTCGAGGTCGGCGACGTACCGCTCCACCATCTGCCGGGCGCGGCTGCGGGCCGCCGCGCACTGCTCGTCGTTGCGGAACCCGTCGGACAGCCAGGCATCGTCGAGGAGCACTCCGGCGGCAGGCACCGTACGCCGTGTGGGCGGCAGCTTCCACCAGTTCGCCAGCGCGGTGTGCACCGCCGCGCCCAGCGAGTTGTGCGCCCAGGGCGGGCCCTTCGGCGGCGCCGGTCGGTCAAGGTACCTCAGCCGGTAGCGGCGCGGGCAGTCCTGGTACGTCGACAGCCGCGACGGCGCCGCCTGGAGCAACCGTCGCGGCATCCCCTCGAAACCGAGCTGGCCCTCACTCACGGGCGCACCACCTCGGGGACCCCGCGGCCGGAGGCGGCGGCGTTGGCGGCGGCGGCGGCCAGCAGCCGCTCCAGCTCCGCGGGCGCGGTGAGGTTGCAGCCGAGCTCGTGATCGACCTTGCCGTCACCGTGGAAGTCGCTGGCGCCGGTGACCACCAGGTCGAGCTCGGCGGCCATGCCCCGCAGCGTCCCCCGATCCTCGCGCGAGTGGTCTTGGTGGTCGACCTCCAGCCCTACCAGTCCCGCCTCGCGCAGTCCGGTCAGCGTCGCCAGGTCAAGCACCCGGCGGCTGCCCCGACCCCACGGGTGCGCTATCACGGCCGCGCCGCCGGCCTGGGTCACCAGCCTGATCATGGCGGCGGTAGGGGCGGCGTACCGCTCGACGTACCCCCGCTGCCCCGAGTCCAGCAGCCGGTCGAACGCCTCGCTGCGGTCGCCCACGACACCCTTGGCCACCAGTACGTCGGCGATGTGCGGGCGTCCGATGGCCGGCGAGGGGTCGGCCTGGCGGCGTACCTCATCCTCGGTGATGTCGATGCCGGCGTCTCTCAGCTTTTCCAGCACGGCGGCCAGCCGAGCCTCGCGCCCCTGCAGGATCAACGCCAGCTCCTCGTCGAGGAACGGGTAGGCCGGGTCAGCGAGGTAGGCGAGGAGGTGGACACCCGCGCCCGCGTGCTTGGTGGAGACCTCCATCCCCGGCACCAGCATGATGCCGTTGGCGGCTGCTGCGTCCGCCGCCTGGGCCCATCCGGCCGCAGAGTCGTGGTCGGTGAGCCCGATGACGTCCAGGCGGGAGTCGGCCGCGGCCTCGATCACCGCCGACGGGCTGAGGGTGCCGTCGGACGCGGTGGAGTGGGTGTGGAGGTCGATGCGCACGCCGGACAGCCTATTGCGGACGCCCGACAGCCCGGCGCTCCGTCGCCCCGTGGTCACCCGGTGGTCGGCTCGGGTTGGACCGTTGTGCCGCCGATCTACGGCGACGGCCACTCCCCGAGCACCAGCCGCGGCGACAGCTCGCCGACGGGCAGCACGGTCAGCTCGGCGCCGAGCCGACGGGCGTCCACCAGCTGGATCGGCTGTACGACGATGGCGCTCGCCTCCGCCGGATGCACGACGACCCACAGCCACCTCCCGGCCGCCTCACCCGCGAACGCCGCGCAATCCCCGGTGTTCTCGACGGCCCAGAGCGGGACCAGCCGGCCCTCTACGCCAAACTTGGCATGCGGCGCCCCCACCCCCACCCCCGCGCTCGGGTAGCTCATCGACAGCCCGGCGAAGTGGCTGCCGACACCGGCGCCGGCCTCCTCGCAGACGAGCACGATCTCGGCCGGGTCCCCGAAGGGGTCGGGGCCGCTCCACAGCCCAACGGTCGCCGCGCCGCCGTCGGTGTCGGGAGTGTGCGCGAGACCGCGGAAGGTCCAGTCGGACGGCACCGGCCAGGGCACCCACAGCGGCGCGGGCAGATCGTTGATCTCCGCGCCGATGACGGCGGCGAACGGGTCGACCACCGTGAGCCGATGCTTCATGAGACAACCGTGGAGGTCGCGCGCGCGGCGGTCAAGGCCATGGATACGGTCGGGCGCATGCAGATCCCCTGTGTCGGCGCGGTCATCTCCGACGGCGCCGGCCGCATCGTCGCCGTACGCCGTGCGCACGCGCCCTCGGCCGGCAAGTGGTCGATCCCCGGCGGCAGGGTCGGGCGCGGAGAGTCGCTGACAGCCGCGGCACATCGCGAGGTTCTGGAGGAGACCGGCCTGCGGGTCGAGGTGGGTCGCGTGGTCGGCCAGGTCGAGATCCCGACCGGCGGCGGCGACACCTACCTGGTCACGGACTTCGCCTGTACGCCGGTGGGCGCCTCACGCGATCTCGTGGCCGGGGACGACGCCGCCGAGATCCGCTGGGTGGACGAGGACGAGCTGCTGGCGATGGAGTGCAGCCCCGGGCTTGTGCAGTCTCTCGCGTCCTGGGGCGTCTGGAAGCCCCACTGACGCTCCGCACCGCCAGATTGGCGGGCTGTGCAGGTCGGGATCGCGATCTCACCTGCACAAGCCGCCAATCTGGCCGCTGAAAATTGGCTGGGGACAACGCGCCCTGATCCGGTGATCCGCGAGAGAATTGGGACCATGCCCAGACGGTCACGGTTCGCGCGGGAGCTCCCGGCAGCGCACCGTCCGCGCCCCGTTGCCGATCTCCGCGAGGAGGGAGTGACTCGGTCGGTGCTGGCTGGGCCGCGGTGGCGCCGAACCAGCCGAGGTTTCTACGTACCGGCAGACGACGAGGGCCGCACCGACCCCGAAGCGACACCCACCCCCACCCAACGCATCCTCGACGTCACTCTGCTCGTGCCCAAGGCGGGGGCGATCAGAGGTTGGGCGGCGGCCTTCGTGTGCGGCGTCGATCATCTCGACGGCCGGGACCCTTATCTGATGGCGCCCCTTCCGATCCTCGTCTACCAGGGCAAGGACACCGGGCGCCAGACCATCGCCGGCGTCACCTTCTCGCGCGAGCAGCTGCCCCCGTCGGACGTGGAGCAACTGCACGGCACCACCTGGACGACTCGGCTGCGCACAGCTTTCGACGGCGGCCGGCTGGCGCCGTGCCTCGCGGAAGGAGTGGCGTTCGTCGATGCGTGCGCGCATCACCGACTGGTCGACCTCGAAGAGTTGGGGGCGTATACGGCCGACCACCCACGGTGGCGGGGAGTAGAGCAGGCACGACTGGCCGTGTCGCTGGCCGATCCGGCGGCCCGCAACCCCTGGGAGTCCCGGCTCCGAATGTGTTACATGCTCGAGGCTGATCTGCCGCGGCCCGAGGTCAATCGTCCACTCTTCGACCGCGACGGGAACCTGCTGGGCATGCCCGACCTGCTCGACGAGGAAGCGGCCCTTGCCGTGGAGTTTGACGGCGAAGGACACCGCAGGCGCCGGCAGCACCGCGGTGACAACGTTCGCGAGGAGGGATTCGAGTCCGCAGGACTGACAGTCGTACGCGCGGACAGCCTTGACCTGCGCGACCACCGGCCAGAACTCATCCGCCGACTGCACAGCGGACGCCATCGCGGGCTACGACGCGACCGCGGGTACGACAGTTGGACCACGGTGGAGCCGCAGTGGTGGCTGGACGCCTACGGCACCGACGGCCTGCTCACCGACGGCGAGAAGGCCGCGATCCTCGGGCAGTACGACGGCTGAGCCGCCGACCGGGATGTCGCCAACCTGGCGGGCTACGCAGGTAGATCAGGCAACGAGACCTGCATTCGCCGCCAATTCACGGATCCGCAGGGAACCGGACCGCAGTCACCCCACGTCCAAGCCGACATGTTCACACAGCACACGACCAGCCGGGCAGCCGCCTTCGCCCTCACCACAGCCGCCCTGTTCGCGGTCAGCTCCTGCACCGGTTCACCTGCGCCGCCGGAGCGGGACGACCCGCGTGACGACATCGACGCCCGCGCCTACTACGAGAGCTACCAGGCCGGTGGGGAGGAGGGGTTGTGCCTGTGGCCACTGTGCTCCTCGTCAGGCCAGG
>JACCUS010000236.1 GCA_013811715.1 Nocardioidaceae bacterium | reverse complement strand
GGTGTGATCCCGCCGCTGTAGATCACCGTGCGGTTGCCGGGTCCGAACGCGTAGACAATGCCGGCGTGCTCGACGCCGTAGTCGCCATGGTGGTGCTGCGGGTGGTCGTCGTCGGGGTGCTGGACCGGGTCTTCAGGATTCGGTAGCCGCCTGGTCGGCGGTAGGTAGAGCTGATCCAGCATTGTCTTTGTGGCCTGGCTCCCCCCGGCCAGGCCGAGGAACGCGGGATCGAAGCCGTCCAGCCACCGGCGCAGCGATCCGGGGGTGTCACGCTTCGGGTCCTCGGTGACGAACACCACGGTCACATGGTTGCGCAGCCGTGCAGGAAGCTCGCTGCGGGCGACCGCCAGGTCCGCCATCGTTGTCGGGCATACGTCGGGGCAGTGCGTGTAGCCGAAGAACAGCACCGTCAGCTCGGTTTCCGGCCGGTTGGCGAGTGAGAATGGCTGCCCGCTGGTGTCCCGCAGGATCTGGGTCGGTCGCGGCAGGGGAGGGTCGAGCAGCGTCCCGTGCAGTCGAGCTGCCTGGGGATCGGTGACTACGTTCACGGGTGCGTTCGGCGCGGACGGGGCAGCGTCGTTGCTGGCTTGGCACGCGCTCAGGGTCGCGGCGAGGACGAGCCCAGCGGCCGCGGTCCTGCGAAGCTTGCCTGACATTGGTCTCCTTGGGCCCGCTCGCCGGTGACGGCCGCGGGACAGGAAAGTGAAGAATAGCTTGTTCTACTAAAGCGTATAGTAGACGCTGCCAGACCGACACAAACGAAGCGACCCGAGGTGACCCATGGCCAACCCCAAGGCCCGTACCAAGTCGAAGCAGTCGGCCCGACCGACCAGGAGACAGGGCACGACCAGCTCACCCGAACCGATGTCGACGCGGGTCCGCGTCCTGCTGGTCGTGATCGCCGCGCTGGCCGTCGCGGTGCTCGGATACTTGGCCGCCCGTGGCGGCTCCGGCGACACCGCTGCTGTGCATGCCGAGCTGGAACACGTACACGGCCTGGGTGTCGACCCCAGCGACGACACGCTGCATGTGGGCACCCACTACGGCCTGTTCCGGATGCCGGAGCAGGGCCAGCCGACCCGGGTCGCGGACCGGATCCAGGACTTCATGGGGTTCACCGTCGCCGGCCCTGAACACTTCCTAGCCAGCGGCCACCCTGGTGAGGGCCAGGAAGGACCCTCGTCCCTGGGGTTGATCGAGTCCACCGATGGCGGCGAGACCTGGCAGCCACTCTCGCTCGCCGGTGCGGCGGACTTCCACGCCCTCGAGTACCGACATGGCCGCGTGTACGGGCTCAACTCCCTGACCGGGGAGTTCATGGTCAGCGACGACCAGGAGAACTGGGTGACCCAGACCGACCTGCCGATGGCCGACTTCGCGGTCAGCCCCGACGATCCAGACGTCATCCTCGCCACCACCGAGCAGGGGCTCGCCCGAAGTGGCGACGGCGGCCGCTCGTTCGAGCTGGTTCGCGGGGCGCCGCAGTTGCTGTTGGTCAGCTGGGCCGACGACGGCACCATCGTCGGCATCGACGCGGCGAGTCGTGTGCATGTCAGTTCTGGCGACGCCGCCATGTGGCAGGACCGGGGAACACTGGACGGACCCCCGGAGGCGCTGGCAGCCCAGAGCAGGGACGAGATCTACGCCGCCGCCGGTGGGGCGGTGTTGGTCTCGACCGACGGTGGCCGTGAATTCACCGTGCGTTATCAGGGTTGAGCGTCCCGGGGTGGCTCACCCGCGCCAATGGCCGGCACCGGGTGTCGGCAACGCGGGGGATCTTGGTGCCATCTGTCATTAGCAGGCATGCCTGAGCGGGAGCGTCCCAATTGTCGTCCAAGTGGCGCGGGAAAACGCAGCACGGCTATGAGCTCAGCAGGCCGCGCGCCTCGGGGTACAGCTGCTCGCTGAAGTGGCACGCGGCCTCGTGCCGTTGGGTGATCTCGCGAAGCTGCGGGACCTCCGCCTGGCAGCGGTCCTCGGCGTGCGGGCACCGAGGGTGGAACCGGCAGCCGGCCGGCGGGTTGAGGGCATCAGGCACCTCGCCCCTCAGCGTCGTGACCAGGCGCTGGGACTCCAGCTCCGGGTCCGGCACGGGTACGGCGTCGCGCAGCGACCGCGTGTACGGGTGCAGCGGCGCGTCGGAGACGGCCCGCCACCCGCCCAGCTCGATGACCTGCCCCAAATACATCACGGCGATCCGGTCGCTGACGTGACGCACCATGCCGAGATCGTGGGAGATGAAGACGTAGGTCAGCCCGAGCTCGTCTCGGAGCCGCGTCAGCAGGTTCATGATCTCCGCGCGCACCGACACGTCGAGCGCCGAGAGCGGTTCGTCGAGCACGATGATCTCCGGCTCGACGGCGAGGGCACGGGCGATGCCCACCCGCTGTCGTTGTCCGCCGGACAGCTGATGCGGGTAGCGGTCGGCGACCGAGGCGGTCAATCCGACGAGCTCCAGCAGCTCGTTGACCCGCGCCCGCCGTTCGACGCGGTCGCGCACGATGCGGCGTACGGCGAGCACCTCGCCCAGCGTGCTCCCGGCGGTGAGCCGGGGGTCTAGCGAGGCGTGCGGGTCCTGGAAGACCATCTGGATCCGGCCGCGCATCCGCGTGAGCGCGGCGCCACGGGTCGAGGCGATGTCCTCGCCGTCGATGAGGATGCGGCCCGACGTCGGCCGCACGAGTCGCACCAGCATCTTCGCGGTCGTCGACTTCCCGCAGCCCGACTCGCCCACCAGCCCAAGGGTCTGGCCGCTCTCGACCGCGAAGGAGATGCCGTCGACGGCGCGCACCGGGCCCTCGCGCGTGCGGTAGTGCTTGACGAGATCCTCCACGACCAGGGTCATGAGACCCACCTGTCCCGCGGGACCCAGCACGCCACCAGGTCGTCACCGCGGGGCTCGAGCGCCGGATCCTGCTGGGAGCACTTTGCGACGCGCTGCGGGCAGCGGGGGTGGAAGGTGCACCCCGCGGGCAGGGCGGCGAGGTCCGGCGGTGCGCCACCGATCTGCAGCAGCGCCGGCCGCTTGTCGCCGAGCGCGGGCGGGATCGAGCCGAGCAGGCCCGCCGTGTAGGGGTGCTCCGGACGGCGGAACAGGTCACCGCTTCGACCCGACTCGACGACGCGGCCGGCGTACATCACCAGCACCCGCTCCGCTATCCGGGCCACGACTCCGAGGTCGTGGGTGATCCAGATGAGCGCCATCCCGTGTCGCTGGCGCAGCTCGTCCACCAGTCCGAGCACCTGCTGCTGGATGGTCACGTCCAGCGCGGTGGTGGGCTCGTCGGCGATCAGCACCTTTGGCCGCATCGCCACCGCCATCGCGATCATCACCCGCTGGCGCTGCCCGCCGGACAGCTCGTGCGGGTAGGAGCGGGCGATGCGCTCGGGGCGGGGGAGCCCGACCTCGCCCAGCGCCTCGAGCGTGCGCGATCGGGCGTCGCCGCTCGGCACCGCGTGCGCCCGGAGCCCCTCGACGACCTGCGCTCCCACCCGCATCAGCGGGTTGAGCGCGGTCATCGGCTCCTGGTAGATCATCGCGATCTCCGCGCCCCGCACCCGGCGGAGCTCCAAGCCGTCGAGCCGCAGGACGTCGCGCCCCGACAGCCGCACGCTCCCCTCGGTGACCCGCGCGGCCGCCGGCAGCAGGCCCATCATCGACAACGCCGTCATCGACTTGCCGCTGCCGCTCTCCCCGACGAGGGCGATCGCCTCACCGGCCGACACGTCGAACGACACTCCGCGTACGACGGGCAGGTCGCGTCCACCCGATCGCACCACGGTCTGCAGGTTGGCCACCTCGAGGACGGGGTCGGGGCCCTTCACCGACGCGCCTTCGGGTCGAGGGCCGAGCGCATCCCGTCACCCAGCAGGTTGAGAGCGATCACCGCCACCACGATGAACAGGGACGGGAAGGCCATCGTCCACCACGACGTGCTGATGAGGTTGCGAGACTCGCTCACCATCAGGCCGAGGGACGAGTCGGGGGGCTGGGTGCCGAGCCCGAGGAACGACAGTCCGGCCTCGGTCAGTATCGCCCAGGACAAGGCGAGAGCCACCTGTACGACGATGGGCGCGCTCACGTTCGGCAGCACGTGTCGGAACAGGACGCGCCGCCGCGAGAATCCCACCACGCGGCACGCTGCGACGTACTCCAGCTCGCGGACGGACAGGGTCGGCCCGCGCGCCACCCGGACGAAGATCGGCACGTAGACGATGGCGATGGCGATCGCGGTGTTGTACCAGCCCCGGCCGAGGGCCGCGATGATCGCCAACGCCAGCAACGTCGCCGGGAACGCGAAGAAGACGTCGGTGAGCCTGCCGGCGACCTGGTCCCACAGACCCCCGGCGTACCCGGCCGCGACCCCCACGACCGAGCCGACCAGGGCCGCCACCGCCACGGCCAAGACGGCCACCCGCAGGGACGCCGCGATCCCGGCGAAGGTGCGCGACGCGACGTCACGCCCGAACTGGTCGGTGCCGAACCAGTACGTCCAAGACGGGCCCCGCAATTGGTCGACAGGGTGCTGCGCGATGGGGTCGTACGGGGTGGCGCCGACTGCGGCCAGCAGCGCGAGCACGCCCAGCACCGCCGTCACGAGCAGGCCGATCCGCCCGTTGCGGTCTCGCCACACCCCGCGCACGAAGTCGCGAAGCCCGCTCGGCGCCCCGGCAGCGTCGACGTGGGCCACCGGCGGAGCACCCGGCGTGGGAAAGTCGGAAGAGCTGCTCATCGAAGCCGCGCTCTGGGGTCCAGCGCCCGATACGTGAGGTCGACGAACAGGTTGACCAGCACGAAAGCCACCGCGACGAGGAGCACGGTGCTCTGCACCACGGCGTAGTCCTGCTCCAAGATGCCGGTCAGCAGCAGTCGGCCGAGGCCCGGCAGCGCGAAGATCTGCTCGATGATCACCGTTCCGCCCAGCAGGTAGCCGAACTGGATGCCGACGATCGTCACGATCGGCACCGACGCGTTGTGCAGGATGTGGCGCAGTCTGATCCGCCTGAGCGACAACCCCTTCCCATGAGCCGTGCGCACGAAGTCGGTGTTCTGGGCCTCGAGGTACGCCGACCGCGTCGTCCGCATGATCGTCGCGACCAGGCCGACCGACAGCACGAGGGCCGGGTACAGCATTTGCCTCAGGTTCCCTGGCACGGACTCAGTGAGCGACACGAACGAGCCCGGATCGGGGAAGTACGAGAATGCCGAGGCGAGCGCGGCGACCGTCACCGAGGCGATGACGAACTCGGGGACCGCGAGGCCGACCAGGCCGATCGACTGC
>JACCUS010000217.1 GCA_013811715.1 Nocardioidaceae bacterium | reverse complement strand
CGCATCTCCAAGAGCTGCTCGCCTCGTCGCCCGAGGCGATCGAGGACGGGCTCGTGCTCGTCCGGCGGGAGTACCCGACGGCGATCGGACCGGTCGACCTCGTGTGTCGTGACGCCGACGGCACCGTGGTCGCCGTCGAGGTGAAACGGCGCGGCGAGATTGACGGTGTCGAACAGCTCACCCGGTACGTCGAGCGGCTTTCGCTCGACTCGTCGCTCGGCCTCGTGCGCGGCGTGTTCGTGGCCCAGCGGGTCAAGCCGCAGGCGCGTATCCTCGCCGAAGCACGCGGCTACCGCTGCGTCGAGGTCGACTACGACACCCTCCGCGGCATGGCCCCCGACGACCTCCGCCTCTTCTGACCTGTGTGACCGCTCCCGCCGGTCCACGACCTCACCACCGTCTGGGCGGGATTCGTCCCACAACCCGCTCTGGGCGGGATCTCCGTCAACTGCTGAGAGAGAACCCGCCCAGATGACGCCCCGAGGCGCTGCGTCGCCTCGCCCAGGGACGGGTCACGGCGACGGGCAGGAGCGGGCGATCGCGTACGGTGACGACCATGCCGCACGAAGTACGAGGAGTCGTCGCCAGAGCGAAGGGTGAACCGGTCACGATCGAGACGATCGTCGTCCCCGACCCCGGCCCGGGTGAGGCGCTCGTGGCCGTGCAGGCGTGCGGGGTGTGCCACACGGACCTGCACTACCGCGAGGGCGGCATCAGCGACGATTTCCCGTTCCTGCTCGGGCACGAGGCCGCGGGCGTGGTGGAGGCGGTCGGCGACGACGTCACTTCGGTCGCGCCCGGTGACTTCGTCGTGCTCAACTGGCGCGCCGTGTGCGGCATCTGTCGGGCTTGCAGCCGCGGACAGCCGCAGTACTGCTTCAACACGCACAACGCGACGCAGATGATGACGCTCGCCGACGGCACCGAGCTGTCCCCGGCGCTCGGCATCGGTGCCTTCGCCGACAAGACGCTCGTCGCCGCGGGCCAGTGCACGAAGGTCGACGCCGAGGCGCCGGCGAGCGCCGCCGGCCTCCTCGGCTGCGGCGTGATGGCCGGCCTCGGTGCGGCCATCAACACCGGAGGCGTCAAGCGTGGCCAGTCGGTCGCAGTGTTCGGCTGCGGCGGCGTCGGTGACGCAGCGATCGCCGGTGCCCATCTCGCCGGGGCGACGACGATCGTCGCCGTCGACATCGATGATCGCAAGCTGGAGTGGGCGAAGGACTTCGGGGCCACGCACACGTGTAACTCCGCGAACACGGACCCCGTCGAGTACATCCAGTCGGTCACCGGCGGCTTCGGCGCCGCCGTGTGCATCGAGGCGATCGGCAACCCCGCCGTCTACCGCCAGGCGTTCGAGGCCCGTGACCTCGCCGGCACCGTGGTGCTCGTCGGCGTACCCCGACCCGACCAGAAGATCGAGCTGCCGTTCCTCGAGGTGTTCGGACGTGGCGGCGCCCTCAAGTCGAGCTGGTACGGCGACTGCCTCCCCAGCCGGGACTTCCCGATGTTCATCGATCTCTACCGCCAGGGCCGCCTCGACCTCGACCGATTCGTCAGCGAGACGATCACGCTCGACGACGTCGAGGCGGCGTTCCACAAGATGGAGGCCGGCGACGTCCTGCGCTCCGTGGTGGAGATGTGATCGAGCTCGTCACGACCGACGGCATCTTTGCCCTCGACGGAGGGGAGTGGGAGGTCACCAACAACATCTGGATCGTCGGCGACGACCGCGAGGTCCTCGTGTTCGACGCCGCCCACGATCATCAGGCCATCGTCGACGCCGTCAATGGCCGCAGAGTGAAGGCGATCGTGCTCACGCACGGCCACAACGACCACATCAACGCCGCCGTCCCGCTGCGCGAGGCGGTCGATGCACCCATCCTGCTGCACGACGCCGACCGCATGCTGTGGGACACCGTGTGGCCCGGCGACGAGCCCGACGGCCCCGTCGATCCCGGCGCCACGATCTCGGCCGGCGGCCACGAGTTCGGCATCGTCCACACGCCGGGGCACTCCCCCGGTTGCTGCTGTTTCCACGACGTCGCCGGTGGGCGCGTGTTCACGGGCGACACGCTGTTCTGCGGCGGCCCCGGTGCCACCGGTCGCAGCCACTCCGACGAGCCCACCATCGTGGCCTCGATCCGGGGTCAGCTGCTCTCGCTTTCCGATGAGACGATCGTGCACACCGGTCACGGCGACACCACCACCATCGGCGCAGAGCGTCCCGGCGTCTTGGCGAGGGCAGAAGAGCTCGGCATCTAGCACCAACCGTCAGGACACCCGGAGCAGGCGGGCGAGCGCCAGCCAGCCGGCAGTCGATAGGGGTCGCCTACATTGCTCGCATGCCGAGGATCGAAGGCGTCGTCCAGCACTACGACTGGGGTGACACGGCGGCGATCCCAGAGCTGTTGGGCGTCGAGGCGGACGGCAATCCGTGGGCCGAGCTGTGGCTCGGCACGCATCCCTCTGCGCCGACGGTGATCGTCGGTGACGGCGCATTATCGGACGTCAGCGGTCCGCTCCCCCACCTGATGAAGGTGCTCGCCGCTGCCCAGCCGCTCTCGATGCAGGCGCACCCGAGCGCCGAGCGAGCACGGGAGGGCTTCGCCCAGGGCGCGTACGTCGATCCGTACCCGAAGCCGGAGTTGCTCTGCGCCCTCACGCCCTTCCGGGCCCTGTGCGGGGTGCGCCCGCAAGAGTCGACCGACGAACTGCTGCGAGCCGTCGGCGCCGACGACCTCGCCGATAGGGTCGCCGCCGACGGCATCGGCGAGGTGGTGGCCCAGCTGTACCGGGGTGGCATCGACCCGGCCCCGACACTCGCCGCCTGCTCCTACTCCGACGCACCACCGGCGGTGCTCGCCACCGATCTCGCCCACCGCTATCCGAACGAGCCCAGCGTCGTCGTGACGCTGCTGTTGAACCTCGTCGAGCTCGTGCCCGGTGAGGCGATCTTCCTCGGCGCCGGCAACCTGCACTCGTACCTCGGCGGTGTCGGCATCGAGGTGATGACGGCCAGCGACAACGTCGTGCGCGGCGGTTTGACCACAAAGCACGTCGACATCGACGAGCTGCTCACGGTGTTCGATCCGACCCCGCTGGTCGATCAGGTGCTCACCGGTACCGAGGTGGCGCCTGGCG
>JACCUS010000214.1 GCA_013811715.1 Nocardioidaceae bacterium | reverse complement strand
GCTGGCACCCTCATGGGGAGAGTGCCAACCCCGAGGCTAGCACTCTGTGACCATGAGTGCCAGCAGGCTGCTAGTGCCCGGCGGCTGCGACGCGCGCTGTCCTGCAGAGACCGCTACCGGGTAAGTCTCGCGGCGTGGCGAACGCCAGTGGCCTGGATCAGGCCGGCATCGATGGCCCGCTGCTCGTCTGCCTCAGAGGTGTCGGCCAGGTCCGGGAAGAAGTACGGCGCAAAGGTGGACACGGCACGCTCGAAGCGAGCATCCAGACCCTGCACGATCTGCTGACCGGGGTGGAGCCCTTCGTGCTTGGCCCAGCCTCGAAGGTACGTGTCCCAGTCGTGTTGGGAGGCCAGCCAGTCGTCTCGGTGCTTGTGCAGCCAGCCGTGGTCGTCCTCTGTCGTCGAGTTCTCCAGTCGAGAGAAGCACCACTTCGCGGTGGCTTCGTCGAAGCGCTCCGAGGCCCATTCCACGACGACCACAACGCCGCCTGTGACCAGCGCCGAGGCCACCCGGTCCAAGACGTCGTCAAGGTCTGCGACGTGGTGGAGCGACGTGCAGGCCACGACGGCATCCACGGGCTGCGGCAACTGGAACCGCTCGAACTCGACCCGGTGGTAGCCCGGCGACTCAGGCGCCTCCGGGTCGATGCCCACGGCGTCGTACCCCTCGCGATCCAGCCGTGGGACGAAGCCACCGAGCGGACCGCAGCCGATCTCGATCACCCTCGAGCCCGGTGTCGGCAGTTGTGCTCGGACGAACGGCCAGAAGGCTTCCAGCCGGTCCTCGGGAGGCGTCATGCCCACGACGATACGTGCGCAGTGGCCCTTTCGGCTGGCCGCGCGGAGGTCTAGGGTCGCTGCCCATGACCCTGTCTGTGCACCGGATGTCGCGTGACGAGGCGGGTCAGATCATCGACGCGCTGTGCGACTGGGCGCCCCTGTCGACGTATACCGGGCACCTCCATGCCGGCGACATCGGCTGGCTGCTCAGGCTCGACGACGACGACGTCAACGAGGCCCTGCATGTGGTCCGAGATCGCGGGGAGATCGTGGCGGTCGTGGTCGCCGACGAGCTCAGCGCAATCTCACCTGCCGTCAAGCCAGACCGAGTTCACGACCTGGCTGTCGCCGAGGCGATTGCGGGTTTGGCCGACAATATGCCGACCACCTCCAACGCCTATGCGGACGCGCCCCCGGGCTCGACTCTCCGCTCCCTGCTCAGCGTCGGTGGCTGGGTCGTCGACCCCGATCCGTGGGTTGTCCTCTACCGACCGCTCGGACCAGTCGATGCGGTGTACGCCGACCCCATGTCGGCCACACTGTCCTCCGAGGACGACATCTCCGACCGAGTGGAGGTGCAGCGTTCGGCGTTCGAGGGCTCGACGTTCACGATCGGCCGTTGGCACCAGATGGCAGCGGGCCCCGGCTTCGACCCCGCTCTGGAGTATCTGCGCCGCAACCCAGAAGGACTACCGGTCGCGGCAGCCACCGGTTGGTCGGCCGGCCGCGGGAAGTGCGGGATCCTCGAGCCGGTCGGCACCCATCTTGACCACACCGGCGCCGGTCACGGCAAAGCCGTCTCGATGGCGGCGATTGCGGCGTTGGCCCGCGTCGGCGCCAGCGGCGTCACCGTGCACACCCCCGGCTTCAACGCGGCGGCGATCCGCACCTACGAGTCGTGCGGGCTGCGGCAGGTGGAGATCACCCATGCGATGAGGCGCCCAGCGGGTGTATAGCTAGGCGGGCTGCTTGGTCTCCTTCTGTGGGCCGCGGCCGACCCGGCTGTGGGAGCGCCCGTACAAGAAGTAGACGACCAGTCCGATCGCCATCCAGATCAAGAACCTGGCCCACGTCTCGACCGCGAGGTTGAGCATCAAGGCGAAGGAGGCCAAGGCCGCCGCGATCGGGATGATCGGCACCCACGGGACCCGGAAGGAGCGCTCCAGATCCGACCGGCTGCGACGCAGTATGAGGACACCGATGCTCACCAAGATGAAGGCGAACAGCGTACCGATGTTGACCAGCTCGGCGAGCACGTCGATCGAGGTGAACCCGGCCAGGATCGCCACCACCACGCCCACCACCGCGGTGATCACGTAGGGCGTGCGGAAGGTGGGGTGCACCTTGGCGAAGACCGGAGGCAGCAGCCCGTCACGGGCCATCGCGAACGCGACCCGGGTCTGGCCGAGCAGCAGGATCATCACCACGACGATGATGCCGACGGCAGCGCCTACCCCGATGATGTTGGCGATGCCGTCCTGGCCCGCGTTGGTGAAGGCCGTGGACAGCGGAGCCGCGTCGGCGGAGTCGATTGACCGGTAGTTCTGCATGCCGGTGAGCACCACCGACACCGCGAAGTACAAGGCGGTGCAGATGGCCAGTGAGCCGAAGATGCCCAGCGGCAGGTCCTTGCGCGGGTTGCGCGTCTCCTCGGCCGTGGTGGCAACGACGTCGAAGCCGATGAAGGCGAAGAAGACGATGGCTGCTCCGGTGATGATGCCGCCCCACCCGTAGGTGACGGGCTCGAGCCCGAAGAGGATCTCGACGAGAGGCCGCTTCCAGCCGCTCTCCCCGGCGGTACCGGCGCTTTCGGGTACGAACGGGCTCAGGTTCGCGGTCTTCACGAAGAACAGCCCAGCGATCACGAAGAGGAGCGCGACGGCGACCTTGACCGCCACCGCGACCGCGTTCACCCGACTCGACAGCTTCACGCCGCCGATCAGGATCGCGGTGAGCACCAGCACCAGCAGGAGCGCCGGCAGGTTGATCCATCCCTCGGTGGCGTCGGCGACGGAGGCGGGTATCTCCAAAGGTGTCCCCTCGAGCACGTTCGTGAGGTAGCCCGACCAGCCGCCGGCCACTGCTGCGGCGCCGACGATGAACTCCAGCATCAGGTCCCACCCGATGACCCACGCGATCAGCTCCCCGACGGTGGCGTAGGAGAACGTGTAGGCGCTCCCTGCAACCGGGACGGTGGACGCGAGCTCGGCATAGCACAGCGCCGCCAGCCCGGCGGCGACGGCGGCGACCACGAACGAGAGGGAGACGGCTGGGCCGGCGAAGTCGGCGGCGACCTGGCCGGTCAGCACGAACAAGCCGCCGCCGATGGTGACGCCGACACCGAAGACGGTGAGGTCGAGCGCCGTCAGGTCCTTGCGCAGCCGATGCTCCGGCTCGTCGGTGTCGGCGATCGACTGCTCGACGGACTTCGTCCGGAAGAGACTCATTGCCGTGACCCTTCTGTGAGGTTGGCCCCTCTGTTCGGATTGCTCTAACACGACTCTAGGCCCGGCGACGGGTTTGCGCTGACGACGTCCACGAGCCGGTCACGATGCAACTCTTCCACCCCTGGATGCGTGTAGGTCGGTAGAAGGAGGTGAGTGGCGTGAGCGCGACGTCCGCCGACCAGTTGGGCGGGCGCTTAGGCTTGGCCCTCGTGAGCACAGCCCGATCGAACGACTCCGCGGAGGCCGAGTTCGTCGGCTTCGTGACGGCCCGGCAGCAGGCGCTGCTGAGGTTCGCCTACCTGCTCACCTCAGACCACCACACAGCCGAGGACCTCGTGCAGACGGCACTTGCCAAGACCTACCTCTCCTGGGGCAGGTTGAGAGACCGCGGCGCCCTTGACGCCTATGTGCGGCGGATCATCGTCAACGAGAACTTCAGCCTGTGGCGGCGGCCCTGGAAGCGCAACGAGTCGCCGAGTGACGAGCTCCCCGAGGCCGGAGTCAGCAGCCCAGAAACCCACGACGGCGACGCGATGTGGCGCATCGTCCAGACGCTTCCCACCAGGCAGCGGGCAACCGTCGTGTTGCGCTACTACGAGGAGATGAGCGAGGCCGAGACCGCGATGGTCCTGGGCTGCTCGGTCGGCACGGTAAAGAGCCAGACATCTCGAGGGATCGCCGCCTTGCGGTCGGCGTTCGCCGCCGATCCTGGTCTGCTGGGAGGCGAGTGATGACCCAGCATCATGACGAGTTCGAGGCCGAGCTGAAGGCGGCCTTGGAGCAGCGGGCGAGCCACGCACCGCAGGCCGACCTCGCGGATGCCTCGTTGCAGCGGGCCGGCCGGATCCGCAGGAGGCGACGCATCGCCACCGGGATTGCCGCGTTGGCGCTGGTCGCGGTCGCCGTACCCGTCGCCACCGAGATCACCCAGCGTTCCAGCCCGCCTGTCACTCCGGCCACCCGCGGGACGGAGTCAATCCAGCAGACGAGCAGGGAGCCCCAGCCCACCGAGACCACGCCCCCCGAGACCCTGGCGATCAGCGACCGTCCACTGCTTACCGATGCGGATGTCAACCCGGTCGGCCCTTACAGCGGACTCGAGCTCAACAGCAGTCAAAGCCTTGCTCAGGGGTACGAGGACAGGGCGTGCCTGCCCCGCCTCACGACGGTCGATGCCACGAGGCAACAGCTCGGCGCCTGGTTCTCCGCGGAGCAGCCCTCGTTCTACGA
>JACCUS010000187.1 GCA_013811715.1 Nocardioidaceae bacterium | reverse complement strand
CGGCTACTCGCTGACCACCACGTCGTCGGCCTGGACGTAGTAGAACCGGTGGCCGAACCAGATCTGGTAGTACTTCGTCTCGCCCACCACCTGGGTGTCGTCCATCGCGACCTCCGGACCGTAGTCGTAGGTCTTCGAGTAGTAGTAGTCGGTCTGGATCTCGGCGTCGGCCAGCGAGTACTCCTGGCCCGCCTTGATCGTGTACTGCATCGGGATCACGGTCTGGTAGGGGATCTCCGCCGGATAGGCGGACGCCTCCGGGTAGGCCCGGCCGTAGACCGGGATGGTCTCGGCGCCCGGCTTCGGTGTGACTGTCGGCCCGTCTGACGGCAAGACCACGGGATCTGACTTGGGCGAGTAGACCCAGCCCTGCTGGCCGAGATACCAAACACCGATCCAGTCCCCGATCCGGTCGTTGACCACGACCTTCTGGCCGGCCGCCAGCCGCGCCCCGATGTCGGACACGTGCCTCGTGGAATTGCTGCCGTCCGGACGCAGGCCGATGTCCTTCACCAGTGGCGAGGAGGCGTCTGGCTCGGTGTGCACGTAGACGAAGTTCGTCCCTTGCGGACGACACGTTCCGCTGCTGTCACAGTGGGTGACCACCTGCTGGTTGTCTTCGAAGCCCGGTGTCACCGTCCACACGTCGGACCTGCTGCGCCGGTCGGGCTTGATCGGCGCACCGATCAGGTCCATGTAGTGCTCCCAGTCCCAGTACGGGCCCGGGTCCCAGTGCATGCCGCGCACGTACGCCGGGGCGATGCCGGGGACCTGGTCGTGGCCGATGATGTGGGCACGGTCGAGCGGGACGTCGTGCTCGGCGGCGAGGTACGCCACCAGATCCGCCGACGTCTGGTACATCGCCTCGGTGTACCACTCGGCGCCTTGGGCGGCGAAACCCTCGTGCTCCAGCCCGATCGAGTGCATGTTCACGTACCAGTTGCCGGCGTGCCACGCCACGTTCTCGGGGGCAATGTGCTGGGCGATGTGGCCGTCGCTCGAGCGCAGTGTGTACTGCCAGGACACGTACCGCGGATTTGTCACCAGCCGGATCGTGCCGTCGTAGCTGGTCTCGGTGTCGTGGATGAGGATGTACTCGATGTCCATGGTATTGGGCCGGTCGGCGAGGTCGTGGTTCCCGTACGCGTAGGGGTTCGGCTCGCCGTACCACTCGTACGGCGCGGGGATCCACTCGCACATCAGCCAGTTCGGGCAGTCGACGTTCTCCTCGTCGGCCGCCGACATCCCCTGGTCGGGTGCGGCGGGGACTCGAAGCGCCGGGTGCGCGGCGAGGTCTACCCGCTGGCCGTCGTTGGTGGTGCGGGCCTCGCCGGCCTTGATGGTGGCGAAGACACGCTCGACGAACCCGGCCGGGTCGGCCGCTGCGTTGTACTTGCGCACCGCTCCCTGCCACGCGCTGATGGACGTGCGCTCACCGACCGGCCGACCGAGCTCCCGCTGGTACGACGCCAGTACGGCGGCGCCGCCACAGATGTTGGCCGCGTCGTCGGACCGCAGCCGCGACTGGGAGAGCGCCGTCGCGTCGGCAGCCACATCGACGGTGTGCAGCGCCTCGGGCCCGTCGGAGACGGCCCTCGAGCGCTCGCCCTTGCCGCCGCTGACCGCGTCGGTGTCGACGTCGGTCAGGTGCATCGGGCCGTAGCCGCCCGACGTGCTGGAGAAGCGACCGTGGTCGTCCCACCGGGACTGCATGTAGGAGACGCCGAGCAGCAGCGAAGCGGGGACGCGGTAGGTCTCGGCGGCGGCGGTGAAGACGCGCTGCCGAGCCTGGTCGGCCGGGCCGGACCCGACCGCGGCCAGACAGTCCTGGCCGGTGGGGGCCGACCGGGCGAGGGAGACGGGCGCCTGCGCGCCGATCGCGAGGCCGGAGACCGCGAGCGCGAGCGCGCTCGGGCCGACCACCGCGGTCAGCAGACGGCGGCGGGATGGGTACGACATGCGAACTCCTGTGTGCAGGGGGTGGGACGCGGGATCACTCCACCCAAACACAGTCGGCCGATATCGACAAGGGCAACGTCACTGAAAGTGACTAAGCCAGTCCAATAGTAACTGTCGGTGAATTGAGCTGCTTGCGCCCTCCGCCGGCACCACCACAAGGGATCGCGACCAGCCCCCTAGAGTGGCGCTCGTGGACCTGGTGCCGCTCGTGCTGACCGCTGGCTGGGCCAGCGGCATCAACGCCTACGCGGTCGTCGTGCTGCTGGGGCTGGCCGGCCGCTTCGCCGGTGTCGACGCCGTACCAGAGACCGTGCAGCAGACCGAGGCGCTGCTCATCGCAGGCGGCATGTACTGCGTGGAGTTCGTCACCGACAAGATCCCCTACGTCGACTCCATGTGGGACGCGGTCTCGACCCTCATCCGGCCCACCATCGGGGCGATGCTCGGCTATCTGCTGGCCGGGGACGCCGAGTCCGCCAGCCAGGCGCTGTACGCCGCCGCCGGCGGCGGGTCAGCCCTCGCGTCCCACCTCGTCAAGGCGGGCGCCCGGCTCGCCGTCAACGCCTCCCCCGAACCCGTCACCAACGTCACCGTGTCCCTGGGGGAGGACTTCGCCGTCACCGCCGTCATCTTGTTGGTGCTCACCGCGCCGTGGGTGGCTCTGGGTGTCGCCTCGGTGCTGTTCGTGCTCGGCGTGTTGGTGGTGATCTTGGCCTTCAAGCTCGTACGGCGGGGGTGGCACAGGTGGCGAGATCGAGGCGCCGCGGCGCATGGCTGAGGTGGCCGACGACGTCGGGGCATGGGAACGCCACCTCTGCGCCCCCTTCACCGGACGGAAGATCATCTGCTCCTTCGAGCTGCTCGCCGCGATGACCCACCTGGTCGGGCGATTCCGGCGGTGGGGCGCCGAGCGCCCGCTGCTCATCGCCGACGGGCGGGGAACGGGCCCGGTTCCGACCGCCGAAGACGCCGAGATCCTGCTGGTCGAGTCCCCTCGGTTCGAGTCGCTCACCGAGCACGTGCGGGCGCGGATGAGGTCGGCGGAACGGCTGACCCCCGACGTGGTGGCGGCGGTCGAGCGGTACGACCCGGCCGAAGACGCGGCCTGGTGGGTGAGCCCGGTCGGGCCCAACACGCCGATGCTCGGCCGTCCGGTGCTCGGCGGTCGACCACCGAAGCAGGCGGCGCTGGAGGACAAGCTCGTCATCGACGACATCCTCGACGACCTGGGGGCGTCAAGACCCCCGGTCGCGGTCGCCGCTGCGACGTACGACGATCTGATGACCGCGACCGATCGGGTCAGGGGCGCGTCGGGTGCCGACCAGGTCGTCTGGTCGGGTGACGCCACGCAAGGCGTCAACGGTGGCGGTGACTATGTGCGGTGGATCCGATCCGTCGACCACGCGAAGGACGCGGCGGACTTCTTCTCTCGCCACTGTGCCCAGGTGCGGGTCTCGCCCTTCCTCGAAGGCGTTCCGTGCAGCATCCACGCCATCGTCGTACCCGACGGCGTGGTGGTGCTGCGGCCGATGGAGCTGGCGTCGTTGCGTTCCGCCGAGAGCGGCCGGTTCGTCTACGCCGGCATGGGCACCTCGTGGGACCCGCCCGACGCCGACCGCGACGCGATGCGCGAGCTCACCCGCGGGTTCGGAATCCACCTGCAGCGCACCGAGGGCTACCGCGGGGCGTTCTGCCTCGACGGCGTCCTCACGGCTGACGGGTTTCGACTGACCGAGCTCAACCCCCGCTTCAGCGGCGGCCTGAGCCGGCTCGGCCGGTCCTCCCCCGACGCGCATCTGGAGCTGGTGCACGTCAACGCGCTGCTCGGACGCGACCTCGGCCGCGCGGCAGAGCAGATCGAGGCCGACGCGCTGGCGCGGGTCGACGACAGCCGCTTCGTCGACGTGATGGGGCTGTCTGGCACCGTCACGTCCACGGAGGATCTCGAGGTGGCGGTGGCAGCCGGCCCAGGGCGGCTGGAGGTTGCCCAAGACGCCGTGTCGGCGATCGGCACGGTCGCGTGCGGCCCGTCGCCGCTCGGCACGTTCGTGCGGCTGACCCTCTCCGACGAGGTGGTGCGGGTCGGTGACCGGGTCGCTCCGTTGAGCGTGCTGCTGCTCGACTTCTGCGACCGGATGTGGGACACCGGCTTCGGGTCTGTGTTGATGCCACCCGACGTACGACGCTGAGTGGCTCAGGTGCCCCAGCAGACGGCCACCCACCCCCACCGCGGATTGCGGGAAACTTGTCGCGTCAACCCGGCCAACGCCAGCAGGTTTCCCGCAATTGCGAGAGGATGCTCGGGGGTCAGGGGCTCGTCACGTGAAGCGCGGTGAAGATCTCGCGAGTGGCCTTGGACCGGTTCAGGGTGTAGAAGTGCAGGCCCGGCGCTCCTCCCGCCAACAGCTCATCGCACAGCGCGGTCGCAAGCCCGACGCCGATGCGGCGTACCTCGCCGGCGTCCTTCGCCGGTGAGAGCTGGTCGAGGATGCGGTCGGGAACCGCCGACCCTGACAGCTCGGCGAACCGGCTGACCTGGGCCACGTTGGTGATCGGCATGATGCCGGGGATGATCGGGATTTCGCAGCCGAGCGCCCGAACGCGGCCGAGCAGTGCGAAGTAGTCCTCAGCGTCGAAGAAGAGCTGGGTCACCGCGAAGTCCGCTCCGGCTCGCGCCTTCGCAGCCAGCACCGCGGCGTCTGAGTCCGGGCTCGCCGCCTCCGGGTGCTTCTCGGGGAACGCTGCCACACCCACGCAGAAGTCGCCGAGCCGACGCACCAGCTGCACCAGCTCGACGGCATGGTCGAGCCCGCCGGGATGCGACGTCCACGGTTGGCCCGGGCCGCCTCTCGGGTCTCCTCGCAACGCGAGCATGTTGCGCACGCCGGCGTCGGCGTAGTGGCCGATCACCTGTCTCAGCTCATCGCGGGAGTGGCTGACACAGGTGAGGTGCGCCACCGGGGTCAACGTGGTCTCGACGGCGATGCGGCCGGTGATCCTGATGGTGCGTTCTCGTGTGGTGCCCCCGGCGCCGTACGTCACCGATACGAAGGTCGGGTGCAGCGGCTCCAGCTCGCGGATCGTCTGCCAGAGCCGCACCTCCCCCTCGTCGTCCCTCGGCGGGAAGAACTCGAAGGAGAACGACCTTTCACCGGCTGCGATCAGGTCGCGGATCGCGGGCGCGCGGCCTGGCATGCGCGACGGGAGACCACGGGCCATGTGTCCCAGGGTAGAGACCTGCCACCGGTAGGCTCGCATTCGTGACCGAGACGACGACGCAGCGCGCCTCCCTCATCGAGCCGATCCCCGACGACTTCCGCCTCTCGATCGCCGCCATCCTGGACTCCTTCATCGATGACAAGCAAGCAGAGCTCGCCCCGCTCGGCGACGATCTCGTGCCGCTCTTCGCCGCCGCCCGACAGGCGGTGAGCGGCGGCAAACGGCTTCGTCCCGCCTTCGCACTCTGGGGTTGGCGAGCCGCCGGTGGCTCGCCTGATAAGACCGCCGCCATCACCACCGCCGCGGCCGCCATCGAGCTCGTTCATGCCTGCGCGCTGGTCCACGACGACGTGATGGACGACTCGGCGACGCGACGAGGCCGGCGTTCGGCGCACTACGAGTTCAGTCGGCTCCGGCAGTCCAACGCCGACGCCGTACACAGTCACCGCTTCGGACATAGCGCGGCCATCTTGCTGGGCGACCTGCTGCTGTCGTGGTCAGACGAGTTGCTCGGACGCAGCGGCTTCAAGCGCAAGGCCGTCAGCCGCGGCCGGGTCTACTTCGACAAGCTGCGCACAGAGGTGGTCGCCGGACAGTTCCTGGATGTGCTGGCTCAGACCAGCAACCGCAACAGCACCTCGGACGCGATGCGCGTGATCCGCTACAAGTCCGCAAAATACACGGTGGAGCGGCCGTTGCAGTTCGGCGCCGCCTTCGCGAAGGCCGAGAAGCCGTTGCTGACGGCGCTTTCCAGCTACGGCGTCCCACTGGGCGAGGCGTTCCAGCTGCGCGACGACGTGCTCGGCGTCTTCGGTGAGTCGAGCCGCACGGGCAAGCCGAGCGGTGACGACATCCGTGAGGGCAAGCGCACCCTGCTGATCGCCCGCGCGTTCGGCAAGGCGAGCCCATCACAGCGTGACGTGCTGACGGCCAACTTCGGCAACGCGGCAGTCGATGCCGACGGAGTCGCCGCGGTGCAGCAGGTGTTGCACGACACCGGGGCGCTCGCTGCCGTCGAAGCCGTGATCACCGAGCTCACCGCCGCCGCGCTGACGGCGTTGGACCATGCGCCCGTCGACGACTCTGACACGCGTACGGCGTTGCGCGTGATGACCGACCGGGCCACCAACCGAAGCATCTGACTGCCCCACCAGGGTGGGAGGATTAGACGACGACCTGGGCGCGGCGGCGAACCTCCTTGCCGCGGTCCTCGCGCAGCGCGTCGATGGGCCGGCCTGGGAGCGAGTCGTCGGCGGCGAACAGCCACTCGATCGACTCCCGGTCGGACAGCCCGTGGTCGGTGAGCAGCATCAACGTGCCCGCGAGCCCCTTCACGACCTGACCGTCGAGGACGAAGTCGGCCGGGACCGCGGGCTCCTTCAGGACTCGATGCCGAACCGCAGCGAGCTGGTGTTCGCGGACGAGCTGGCGCACCTGGGTCGGGCCGATGCCGAGCTCCTCGGCCGCAGCGGAGAACGTCAGCCAGGACTCGACGAGGGATTCGACATGGTCAGCCACGCGCCTAGCCTGCCACCAGGCCGACCTTAACTGCGGGCTCGGGGGCGCGACTGTAGCCCTATTTAGACGTTATCTTCTGTTATGCACGCACAAAACTCGCAACACGCGCCCCTCCAGTCACAGTAAATGACCGAATCTCGGGCCGATTCTCGGTAGGCATATGCCATGCTTGCTTCCCCGCACTCCCGCCTGAAGTCGATCACGGTGCTCGCGGTGAGCCCACTCGCGCTCACGTTCGTCAGCGGCGAGTACGTCGTCAGGCCGGGCGACACCGCCACCGAGATCGCCGCCGACCACGACGTCAGCCTGGCCGCGCTCGTCGCCGCCAACCGCCTCCCGGCCGGCGGCAACCTGATCTTCGCCGGCGAGACCCTCGCCATCCCTGCCGCGCACGGCCCCCGCACCCAGCCGGCAACCGGCGGCCGTCCCAACGGTGTCGGGCCGGACGACCGCCGCCTCGTCTGGCACACCGTCGCTCCCGGCGACACGGTGTCGCAGCTGGCCTCGCGCTACCACGCCTGGACCGACGAGGTGATCGCTGAGAATCGGCTGTCCGGCTCCGCCGACATCGCGGTGGGGCAGCGGCTGCGGATCCCCGTCGTACTCTCCGCCCTACCCGACAGGTCAGCGCCACGACCCGCCACTGACGGGGAGGCGCGTCTCCCCAACCCCTCGCAGGTCACCGTTCGCCGGGTCATCGAGCAGATCGCGAGCGGGTACGGCGTCGACCCCCAGCTGGCGCTCGCCGTGTCGTGGCAGGAGGCCGGCTGGCAGCAGGACCATATCTCGTCGGCGAAGGCGATCGGCGCCATGCAGGTGTTGCCATCCACGGGGCGCTGGATCGAAACCGTGATCGGGGGCGGGCTCGACCTCCGCAACCTGCGAGACAACGTCACGGCCGGAGTCGTCCTGCTGCGGCAGCTCACCGAGGTCGCTCCGCTCCGGACGGCGGTGGCCGGCTACTACCAGGGGCTCGCCGGCGTGCACGAGCACGGCATGTACGCCGACACCCGGCAGTACGTGCGCAACGTGTTGGCGCTCAAGGCGCAGTTCGAGCGCGGCGACTACCCGTACTGACCCGTCGACCGCGTCGGCAACCCAGCGCTCTCGTCGATGTCGTGGCTCGGTCCGGTGCAGGGCGCTTCGCGCGATATCGTCAGTGGGCGGCATAACCAAAATCCGACCTGTGTCGGATTGTTGCTGTCGGGAACGACCCTTGACACGGGGCCGAGGTTGCCTGCCGCCTGACAGGTCACTGGGCGGCGAGGCTCGGCCTAGACCTCCACCGCCCTCCGTACACTCACCAGCGTGAGCAGATCCGTCGTCTCCGATCCGCTCGTCGGGCAACTGCTCGACGGGCGCTATCGCGTGCGCGCCAAGATCGCCCGCGGCGGGATGGCCACCGTGTACGAGGCCACCGACCTGCGGCTCGACCGACTGGTCGCGCTGAAGATTATGCCGCCCGCGCTCTCCGACGACGAGGACTTCAACCAGCGGTTCGTGCGGGAGGCTCGGGCCGCGGCGAGGCTGGCCCACCCGAACGTCGTGGCGGTCTACGACCAAGGCGATGACGACGGCACGCTCTTCTTGGCGATGGAGTACGTCGCCGGGCGCCACACGCTACGCGACATGATCCGTGGCCAGGCGCCACTCCCGCCGACCCGCTGCCTCGCCCTGCTCGAGGACATCCTGGAGGGGATAGCCGCCGCCCACGAGTCGGGCATCATCCACCGCGACATCAAGCCAGAGAACGTCTTGATCGACCCTCGCGGCACGCCAAAGGTCGCTGACTTCGGGCTTGCCCGCGCCATCACCTCGGCGACCACCGCCACCGCCACGGGCGGCGTCTTGATGGGCACGGTGTCCTACCTCCCGCCCGAGCTCGTCACCCACGGCACGGCGGACGCGCGGTCGGACGTCTACGCGCTGGGCGTGCTGCTCTTCGAGATGCTCACCGGCACCAAACCACATACCGGCGACAGTCCCATCCAGATCGCCTACAAACACGTCCACGACGACGTGCCTCCTCCGTCGACCGTCGTCGCCTCCATCCCGGACTACCTCGACGCGTTCGTGGCGCGGGCCACGGCCCGACAGCGCGACATGCGGCCGGCCAACGCGCACGTGATGCTCCAGCAGCTGCGCAGAGTCCGACAGGCGCTCGACGACGGCGACCGCGAGGACGCCGAGCTCGCCGACGACCTCTCTCCCGCGATCACCCCCCTCATCTGGCCAGGGCCCGAGGACACCACCGGAGACGAGGTCTTCGACCACGAGCGGACCCTGATGGTGGAGGTGGTGCCTCCTGGTTCGAGTAGCCCGACCAATCACGACACCGTCGCATTGCCGACGAGCGAACTGCGAGCCGTCCAAGCCCCCCAGCGTCCCCCTGACCCGATCGCACGGATGCCCCAGCGCCGCTCCCGCGGCTGGATCGCTCTGCTGCTCGTGCTGCTGCTCGCAGCCTGCGCGGCCGCGGCCGGTTGGTACCTGGGTGTGGACTTGCGGGGCCCCTCCGGCGGGGTCGAGCTCGGCGTCAGCTTCCAGGGCATGCCCGACGGGGTCGAGTAGCGCGGAGCAGCCGGCCGCTGGCTCAGGTCGAAAGCGAGCGGGCGATCACCTCGGCGGCCGTCTTGGCCTGCTGCGTGGTGATGTCGAGGTGGGTCACGGCCCGTACGACGCGAGGCCCGACCGCCGACACGTGCACGCCCTCTGCCCGGCAGCGCGCCACCACACCAGCCGCGTCGTTGGTCGGCAAGACCACGATGTTCGTCTCGACATCGGACTCATCGACGCCGGCTGTCGCGGCGATCAGCCGGGCGTTGGCATGGTCTTCGGCGAGCCGGTCCACGTGGTGGTCCAGGGCGTACAACCCGGCCGCCGCCAACATCCCGGCCTGTCGCCAGC
>JACCUS010000185.1 GCA_013811715.1 Nocardioidaceae bacterium | reverse complement strand
GCCTCTCCCAGTCCTCCTCGGAGAGGTCGTTGACGCCCTTGACCCCGTGCTCCGCCAACGCCGGCGCCTCGACCCGCCCGTTGAGGATCGCCCAGAACGCCACCAGGTTGGCGTCGATACCGGAGTGTGGCTGCGCGTAGGCGTACTCGGCGCCGAACAGCTCGCGGGCGTGCTCGGCGGCCAGCGCCTCGACAGTGTCGACGTTCTGGCACCCGGCGTAGAAGCGGTGCCCGACCGTGCCTTCGGCGTACTTGTCCGACAGCCACGTCCCCATCGTGAGCAGTACGGCGGGCGAGGCGTAGTTCTCACTCGCGATCAGCTTCAGTGACGCCCGCTGGTCCGCGAGCTCCGCCCTCGTGGCCTCGGCGATGCGCGGCTCGACGGAGGCGATCACCCGCAGCGCGGACCGGTAGGCGGTGCTGGAGGCGGCGGCGACGTCGGAGCTGGATCTGGTCGAGTCCGTCATGGCGCACCAGCCTAGTGACGCGGCCGGCGGCGGCAACGGCCCGGCACCCTCGCAGGAGCTCACCTGGCCCGTTCCACCAGGGCAGTCGAATACCGTAGATGCCATGGTGTCGGACTCGGTGAGCGGAAAGGCGGACCCCCGCTCATGGTTCGCTGCCGCCAGGAGCGCCCTGTGGCGGCTGCTCACGGCGACCGTCGGCGCCTGTTTTCGCTATCGGGTCACGGGCCTGGCCGCCGAGGCCGCGTTCTTTGCGATCTTGTCGTTGCCGCCGCTGGTGTTCGGCCTGGCCGGCAGCATCACCTACATCGTCGACAAGGTCGACCCGATCCAGCTGACCTCCCTGAAGGACGAGATCTTGCAGTTGTCGCACCGCGTGCTGACGCCTGAGTCGGTCAACGAGGTGGTGAAGCCCACGATCGAGAAGGTGCTCCGAGGGCCGCGCTTCGACGTGATCTCGATCGGGTTCGTGCTGGCCCTGTGGTCGGGCTCGCGAGCCCTGAACGTCTTCGTCGACACGATCACGATCATGTACGGGCTCGGCGGGCGGCGCGGCATCGTGCGCACCCGGATGTTGTCGTTCTCGCTGTATGTCATCGGGCTGGTCGTCGGTGTGGTCGTGCTCCCGCTCGTGCTGGCCGGGCCGCGCATCGTCGACCAGTTGCTTCCGCAGCGCGTCGACTTCTTGAACTCGTTGTACTGGCCGATCGTGGTCGTGCTCAGTGTCGCGTTCCTTACCACGCTCTACCACCTGTCGGTGCCGGTGCGGACGTCGTGGCGCTACGACATCCCCGGAGCGGCGCTGGCGTTCACGATGTGGGCCTTCGGCAGCTATCTGCTGCGGCTGATCCTGCAGGAGACGAGGACGTCGATCTTCGGCCCGTTGGCGGCACCGATCGCGGTACTGCTGTGGCTGTATCTGACGGCGCTGGCCGTGTTGATCGGGGCCGCGTTGAACGCCGCGTTCGACCGGGTGTGGCCGGAGTCGGCGACGGCGGGCGCCCGGCTGGAGGTCGTCCGTCGGCTGCGTCGCAAGCGCGACGAAGAAACCCGGCCCCGCGACATCGACGACATCTAGCTGCGGTGGAATAACCCGGTGCGGGTCAGGGACGTTCGCGCCTACCCTCATCGCGTGACGGCGCAACTCTTCTCACTCGAGGCGCTCGGCTGGGACGACTCCTGGCGCGAGCTCGCTTCGGCGTACGACGGCTGCGGTGACCCGGGCCGGATCGTCCGGGTCGACCGTGGGCTTTTCGGCGTGGCGACACGGGAGGGGCTGGTGCGGGCAAGTCTCGGCGGGGCGGTCCTCGATGCGCTGGCCAAGGACGCTGGCGCAGCGCCGTGCACCGGGGACTGGTGTGTCGTCCGGGAGTGGTGTGACGGTCCCGTCACGGTCGAGGCGGTACTCCCGCGCCGTACCGCCGTGACCCGGGCCGAAGCCGGCGGGACCTCGCGGGGCCAGGTGCTGGCCGCGAACATCGACGTCGCGGCGGTGGTCGTGGCGCTGCACCCGGAGCCCCGGCTCGCGCGGGTCGAACGACTGCTGGCGATCGCCTGGGCGAGCGGTGCCAGGCCGATGGTGGTGTTGACCAAGGCCGATCTGGTCATGGACGCGGACCTGATCGCCGAGGACGTGCGGGTGGTGGCTCCGGGGGTGGAGGTGATCTGCTGCAGCACAGTCTCACGACGGGGCATCGAGCGCCTGGGCGCGATGAGTGGCGAGGGCCGGACCATCGGGTTGTTGGGCGCCTCCGGGCATGGGAAGTCGTCCCTGGTCAATGCGTTGGCTGGGGCGGAAGTGCTGGCCGTTGAGCGGATTCGCGCGGACGGCAAGGGCCGGCACACCTCTGTGCGGCGCGAGCTGGTGCTGACGCCGGGCGGGGGATCGGTCATCGACACGCCTGGGCTGCGCGGAGTGGGCTTGCAGCAGGCAGAGACCGGCCTGTCGTCGGCCTTCCCCGACATCGTGGCGCTTGCCCAACAGTGTCACTTCGCTGACTGCGGACACGAGGACGAGCCGCGTTGTGCGGTTCTCGAGGCGGTCGGGGAAGGGAGGTTGGCGGTACGCCGTCTGGACAGTTGGCGTGCGCTGCGGCGCGAGGCCGCCTCGATGGGCACCCGGTCAGCCGCAAGGCGCCGTCGCGCGCTGGGCAAGAGGCCACGTCGGCTGGCCACGCGCCAACGCGAGACGCGGCGTGGGGTGGGACGTTGAGTTGGCGGCTAATGCAGGTCGGGTCGCGGATGTGACATGCCCAAGCCGCCGATCCGCCGTCATCTCGTCGAGATCAGCCCCGAGCGTGCAGGTGAGGAGAGCCGGGTCGCCAAGGTAGCCGCTCGATCGTTCGACGACGTCCTGCTCGCCAAGCTGGTCGATGGCCTGCGTCGATCCCCGGCCTGGCGGGACGGGCTGTCGTTCGTGGCCGAGTCGGCCGACGAGATCGTCGGCCAGGTCTGTTCACCCGGTCGTTGCTGGACGCCCCGCGAGAACTGGTCGATGTATTGGTCTTGAGCCCGCTCGCGGTGCTGCCCGAGCACCGGGGGAGGGGGATCGGCAGGCTGTGTGACGCAGGGCCTGGATGCGCTGGCAGGGCGGCCAGAGCCGCTGGTGTTCTTGGAGGGATCGCCGACCTTCTATGCCCGCTTCTCCAGTGGATGATGTGCGGGTCGTCGGCGACGGCCACGGCTCGACAGTTGCGGGTGGGCGATACTGGGTTCGAACCCCAACCAGGCGAGGCCTTGAAAT
>JACCUS010000179.1 GCA_013811715.1 Nocardioidaceae bacterium | reverse complement strand
CCTCGGTGGCGACCGGTGGGATCGGCCACATCGCCGACGTCCGAAGGCGCGACCTGCCCGACCTGATGGCGCACTCGGTGGTGCCGATCGTGGTGGGGTACGTCGTCGCGCACTACCTGTCGTTCTTCGTCTCGGCCGGCGTCGCCACCGTCGAGCAGCTCGGCGACCCGCTCTCCCGCGGGTGGCAGCTGACGGCGTGGATGTCGGGGGTCAACCAGTACGCGATCTTCGGCCACCCGACCGCACTGGCGGTCACGAAGGTCATCGCCGTGATCGTCGGGCACGTGCTCGGGGTGGTCGCCGCCCACGACCGGGCGGTCCGGCTGCTGCGGTCGCGCCACGCGCTGGTCGGCCAGCTGCCGATGCTGTTCTTGATGGTCGGCTACACCCTCACCGGCCTGTGGCTGCTGTTCTCGACGTGACTGGGTGGCTCGCTCGTCCGCTCAGCGGATGGGCCTCGGAGTCGGCCCCAAGGCTTGCATACTGACAGGCAGACGGCGAGGGGCACGTTCAGGGAGAACTTGACAGCGACCGACCAGAAGCGGAGCAGACCGTACTTGGTGCCGATACCCAAGGTGATCCCGGTGTCGCGGCGTGGTGACTGTGCGGTTCATCTCTGGCCTCCTGCTGGCTCGTGTCGGCGCCCGGTGGTGGCGGATTGGCGGTGCATGGTCAGGCGTCGTGCACCGCGAGCGGTGCACCCAAGCTGCTCGCCGCGACGACCAGGCCCGCGGCGATCAGGATGATGTCCTTGAACACGTACTGGCCCTCGAGGGTGGGAACCCCACCCGGGAACAGGTCGCCGTAGAACAAGACGAGCGGCGACATGATCCCCACCATGGAGCCGGCCAGGACCACCAGGCCGGCGCGGAGGAACCTGCCCGTCGTCAGGGTCACTCCGATGAAGCACTCCGCGACCGCCGTGACGATCAGGGCCGCGGTCGCCGGAACGTAGCCGAGCGAGAGCGCGTCGAAGGTACGGACGACCAGATCCTCGGCCGGGCTCGCGCCCGAACTTGTAGACGCCGAACACGATGAAGACCAGCCCGAGACTGATCTGCAGCGCCGGAACGCTGTAGGTGGCGAGCAGCCTTGCGGCTCCTGTCTCCACCGCGCGCAGCATCCGCTGCCGATCCCCCGGTGGCTCGACGTCGACAGACTCGGCGATGGGGCGAGGAGGCGTTTCGATGACCGACATGACGATCTCCGTTCTGTGTCAGGACCCCTTTGGTCCGCTGACAACGAGCCTTCCTTTGACGGCGCTCCGGCGCGTCCGTCGCACGTCGGCACTTGCCGTACGCCCCGACCGGTAGCGCCACCCGCCCTCCTACGCCGCCCGCGGTAGAGCAGCGTGCACGAGAAGAGGGGCGGGTCAGTACGGCGGTTCCACTGCCCGGAGCGCTGCACCCATGCGCGCGGAGCTGCGTCTCGCGACGGCGTACGGCGGCAACTGGTTCGAGCACGGCAACCGGGTCGAGGTGCACTCCTCCCTGGTGGCTCCGGCTGTACCCCTTCGGCCGCCGTACCGACTCGACCACATCGCCACGTTCGAGCAGCTGGCGGCGATCATCGGGCACGTGCTAAGAGTGGTCGCCGCGCACGACCGGGCGGTCCGGCTGCTTCCGTCGCGCCACGCGCTGGCCGGCCAGCTGCGGACGCTGTTCTTGATGGTCAGCTACACCCTCACCGATCTGTGGCTCCTGTTCTCCTCTTGAATCCACATCGGCAACCGACCGCCCTCGGCGTATGGCAACAATGTCCGCCGCCTCGAAGAGTCCGTCACTTCGTTGACTCCGCCCTGAATGTGGCCTACTCGGCGAAGGACTGGAAATGATTCGTCCTAGGAGCGCCCGCCGAACCGAAGCACGCCCCAACGCCTGAGGCCGTGCAGCAACTGGGAGTGCAACGCGTCGTCGGGTCAGCCGAGTGCGTCAGGCTGCGTCGCCGCGGAGTCGGCGAGTGCCGGTGTGGTCGATGTCGCGCTTCCGGCCGGTGCCGGTGGCGTAGGGGAACACGTCCGCGGGAGTCATCAGATGTGCCGCCTCGCGCATCCGGTCGGGGATCTCATAGGCGTCGACCGGCGCCATCCCGGCAATGTCCAATACCGGCTGGATCGTGACCCGGCCGTGGCCGAGCCACTTCTTGGCCTGGTCGAGGCTGACCGGGCCGACCCCTTCCACCCGTGCCACGCCGGCGCCTCCGATGATGGCCGCCTTGCTCAGGTGGACAGCACCGCCGGCGGTCTCGGGTCGACCTTCCGTCGAGCAGGTTGCGTTCCGGCCGGTGCGGGCGCGGTGCGGCGGGCCGATGCGGGATCGTGGGTCGCTTGGCCGCTGCCGGAGGCGTCGGCGGCCTGCGCGTCCGCCTCGGCCAGCCCGTGGTCGCTGGTGATGCCGTCCGGTAGGTCGTCGGAGTCGCACGTGGCGGCGGCGTCGGCGGCCTGCTCGTACACGACGAGGGTGTGCTGCGGATTGGCGATCACGCCGACCGCGCGGGCCCGTCGGGCCTGCTTGGTGGAGGTGTCGCCGAGCAGTCCCAGCCCGTCCGCGATCCGGTCGATGCCGGTGTCGAAGAAGCGCAGGTCGACCGCGTCGCCGCGGATAAACGCGGTGCCGGTCTCGGCGTCGTTGGACCGGCCGAGCCACACTCCGTGCTCGCTGCGACGCTCGGCGGCGTCCGCGCGGGCCCGCTCGGGGTCGGCGGCGATCAGTGCGGCGTCCACGACCGCCCAGTGCCCGGCCGCCTGCAAGATGCCCAGGTCGGCCCGCTCTGCCGCGGCTCGCAGCGCCGAGACACGGGTCAGTTGTCTCGTCGGCGTCCAGCTCGTCGAGCCTCTTATCGAACATACTAACGCTATAGTTCACCCACCGACACTTCCGGCTACCATGAGGCGGCTGTGGATGAACCGCGCCCGAGCGTGTGCTGTGGACCGAACCGCGCTCGACCCGTCCTTTTCGCAGGCCGTCCGAGCGTTCAGCGCCGTCGGAGCCTGCCCAGCCTCGGCCCGGTCGGTCGCCGTGCTGGGGCCGTAAGGCCGGCGAGGTCGGCCGCCATCGCCCGCACGGCCTTGGTGATCTTGGCCTCCGGCGCGCACTCCGTGAGGGTGCGACCGTGCACGAGCGCCTTGTCGCAGGCCGCGGGGTCGTCGGGCAGCATCCGGATCGAGGAGACACCGGTCGCCCGGGTGACGGTCGCGGCGATCTCGTCCTCCGACCAGCCCAGGCTCCCCCTGACACGGTTGACAACGACGTACGGCGTGAGCCCCGGCAGCGACTCGGAAAGGTCGTTCAAACCCCGGATGAGCCGACTCAGGCTCACCGGATCGGCGCCGCCGACCACGACCAACGTGTCGGCCTCGGAGAGGGCTTCCAGCGTGGCGCCGTTTCGGCGTGGCGCGGCGGTGTCGTAGGAGACCTCCTCGTCGAGCTCGAGGCTGAAGCCGCAGTCGAGGACGGTGAACGCACAGAGCCTGCGCGCGGTCTCGACGACGTTGCGCAGCAGCGGCGCGGTCAGCTCGGTCCACCGGTCCGCGCGCGGGATCCCGGTGAGCACCCGAAGCGTGGCGTTGACCTCGCGCGCATGGCCGGCCAGCCCGTCGGGCCGAAGCGCCCCGGAGTTAGCCGCCCTCGCCGCCGCCAACAGCCCAGAGGACTCGTCGAGCAGACCGAGCATGGCGGCGACGGCACCGCCGTAGACGTCGGCGTCGACGAGCAGGGTCGCAGTGCCCGATGCGGCGAGCTCGGCGGCGAGGCACAGTGAGAGCACCGAACGGCCTGGCGCACCGGTGGGCCCCCACACCGCTATGACCTGACCGCCGCCGGGCTCTTGCGCTGCATCACCTGGCGCGCCGGATCCGTGGCGGTCCCGCGATGGCCCGGAGTCGGGGCTTGGCGACGTCGCCCGATGCTGCGCCGCCGCGACGGCGTCGGCGAACGACCCCATGTCGTCCGCAGAGAGGATCTGGTCGACGCCCAGCCGACGCAGCACGGCCTCGTCGGCGCTCGACGACTCGGGGGTTACCCCGATGACCGCCACGCCCTCCTCACGAAGCCGGGCCACGATCTCGGAGTCGAGACCCCGCAGCTGAGCCGACACCAGCGCAGCCGTTGCCTGACGGCTCGCGGCGGTCGCGACGAGGTCGGGCACGTCGACGCAGCGCCGTACGACGTGGAACTGCGGACCCGCGGCCGCCTGCAGCAAGGCAGCCTCGAATCCCACCGCCCCGACGGCGACCAGCAGCCCCGTGGACACTGTTCACCCACCGACCAGGATCAGCACTACCGCTGAGCCGTTCAGCTCGGCCAGGATCTGCCCGACATCGGCGTCCCTCGGCAGCACAACCAACACCTGGCGATCGGAGCTCAGACCGCCCGGGCCCGCCTCGCCCATCGACATCACCGCCGTGTCGGACACCACCAGCACCGGCTCGGCGGCCGGCTCCTCGGACTCGGGTACGGCCCAGACATCGACGTGGTCGCCGACCGACAGACCGGCCGGAACTCCCTCGCTGCCGACTCCCAGCGGAAGCTGGTAGGCGACGTTGGAGTCGGTTGTCGTCAACGATGCCGTCGGCAGCAGCTCACCAGCCCCCACGTCGCGGGTGAGGTGAGCGCCGACCGGGATCGGTTCGCTTGCGAGCAGGTACCGGTCGACGTCTTCGGCATCGGCGAAGCGCAGCCGGGTGGAGTCAACGTCGCCGCTACCGATGGGCATGCCGGCGGCGATCTCGCGATTCACCTCCCAGACCGCCACGGTGTCATCGGCCGCGGCCAGCACTCTTGCGCCCACCACGACAGAGGCGAGCACGAGCAGGATGCCGATCCACAGCCGTGGATCCCGCCAGCGGGACGACAGGGAACGGCTTGCCGGTGGCGAGGCGAGCACGGCGCCGGGATCATCGCCCACGGCGGAGGTCCGCGATCTCGGGTGCGAGATGGACACCGGGACATTGTTGCCCGATCGCAGGAGTCTTGGGAAGCGTTGTCCACAACCGATACTCACCAGCCGATGTTTCAAGGGCATCGCATGGGAGAATCGCCCTCATGGCCTCCACCGGCACGCCACGCTTTCTCACCCTCGCCGATGTCGCAGAGATCCTCAATATCTCGGTGCGCCAGGTCTATGCGTTGGTTCGACGCGCCGACCTGCTCGCCATCAAGATCGGCGGGCGCGGTCAATGGCGAGTCGAGTCAGCCGAGCTCGAAAGGTACATCGCCGACAACTACGAGCGCACCCAGGAGTTCATCAAGAAGCACCCGTTCGTCGGCGAGGACGCCTCGGCCGACGAAGATGCCGACGTGCCAGACCGGGGTTGAGGGTGCGGTTGGACTGTCCGGTCGGCTCAACACCAACCCGTGTTTGCCCGCTGCACAAAGGCCACCGCCCCATAGCCGATCGTCTCCCGCGTCCGTACCGACGACGTCCTCGGTACGTCGCCCAGGTCGTGGACCGCGAGGTCGAAGAAATCTGCGCCGACCCGGTCCGGCGTCCCCGTCAGCGTGCCCTTGTCACGGAACCGCACTCTCACCGTCGCCCGGTCCATCGCCACCGCGCGAAGTGCGGAGGCCAAGGTGATCTGGCTTGCCACCGCCCCAACGCCTTCGGGGCTGACGGCCGTCAGCGGTAGGTCGGTAACTGAGGTCACGCCGCTCATCGGGACGATGACCTCCGTCGGGCTGGCCAGCAACAGCCAGTCGGAGCCGACCTGATCGAGTCGGCCGCTCAGAGTCTGCTGACCCGACACGGTGAGCCGAAGCGACTGGCCGACCTGTGCCCGTAGCCGGTTGACCAGCGTGATCTGACCTAACTCGGCGCGGGTCCGCTCCGCGATCTCGGCATCTTGGTCGGCACGCTCCAGCGACCGGGCCTGACTCTCCAGATCGGCGAACAACTCCTGCCAACGCATGCTCAGACGCTACCGATCCAGCGACGGACCGTGTCGGGCGTGGTTGTGGACAGCCACTTGACTGGAGTCCAAATGGCAGCTAAAACAAGTAAACGTAAGCAAACGTAGGGAACGGAGATGTAGATGGCCGTGATCCGCCTCGCCCGATGCCTACTGGCCGTCTGCTCAGCGGCGGCCATCGGCGGCGGACTGTGGTGGGCGGCCGCGGAGCCGGTCCAGGAGATTTGGGCGTTTCTCGTCACGGGTAATGCCCGTCCTGGCGGTGTGACGTTCGACCGGCTCATCGTCGACATGGCCGCCTGCGGCGCGGTCGTTGCGGCGGCGATGCTCGTGCTGTCGGCCCTGCTCACCGTGCTCGCCACGCTCACCGGCTCAACCTTTCCCTGGCTTGCCCGGCTGGCGAAGGTCAGCGGCCCACCGTGGTGGCGACGGGCAGTGCTCGCCGCCTGTGGGCTCGCCATCGCCACACCTGCTGCCGCGTCAGCCGCCGCTGCGCACGACACCGATCACCACGGCGGCTGTGCGACCAGCTGTGCGGTACGGCTGGACGGGTTGTCGCTGCCAGACCTTCCCGTCGCCGACCCACCCGATCGCATCACCGTCCGGCCCGGAGACTCGCTGTGGTCGTTGGCCGGCGACGACCTGGGGCCACGCGCCGGCGACGTGGAGATCGCTCGAAGAGTGGCCGCCCTCTACGCGGCGAATCGGTCCACCATCGGCCCTGATCCTGACCTGATCTTCCCTGGAACACACCTACACGCACCCGGAGGTTCCCGTGACTGAACAAGCCCAGCCCATCGGCGCCGTCCCGAAGATTCCCGCCGGCAGGGACCGGCGCCCGACTCTCATCTCTGACTGGCGCCGACAAGAAGCCGGAAGCCATTACATGCAAGGCGCGCTGGCACTGACCTACTCGCTGCCGAGCGGAGTCCAAGCCGATCCCCGCTCGTCGGCGTTGACCCTCGTGCATCCGGCACCGGAGGAAGCGGGTGAGGCACCCGACGCACATACCTGGGCGGCCAGATTCTTGCAGGCGGTGGTCGAGGTGGTGTCCAGCGATCGCCCGCTCACCCAGCTCGTCCGCTGGACCGACCAGCGGGTGTACGCCGAGATCGCCAGGCGCCAGCAGCGAGTGGCCGCCCACCGACGCAGCACGGTGGTGCGGACGAACCGTCAGCAGGTCGCCACGGTCCACATCTGTCACCCGGCACCTACCGTCGCCGAGGTGTCGGCCCGGGTGTCGATGGGCGGGCGCTCGCGCGCCGTTGCCGCGCGACTCGTCTTCAGCCGGGACCGCTGGCTCTGCACCGCCATCTGCTTCGGCTGACTGCCTGTGGCTAACGGTTGGCGGCATATGGCGGGCGTGTCTTCAGCCACAAGCACATGAGGTTGCGGAGGTCCCCGCGGTCGAGGCGGTGAAGACACGTGGTCAGGCGTTGCGGCGGGCCGGGTCACCGTGGCAGCGCTTGAACTTGCGGCCGGAGCCGCACGGGCACGACTCGTTGCGGGAGACACCCGCGAACTCACCCTCCTCCGCCTCGGCCTGCACAGCGGTGCCGGCGTCGCCGTCGACGGTCGGGGCGGAGTAGGACAGCTTCCTGGGCGTGGACGGCCCCGCGAGGCCCTTGGCGACGATACGGGGCTGGTGCTCTGGCTCATGCGCGGCCGCCTGCTCACGGTCGGTGGACGGCGCCCCATCCTGCTCGACCGCTGGCTCGTCCGGCGCCGCTGCTGGCGCACCGGCGACCAGGGCCGAGGCGCCAGCCTGGACCCGCGCCGCCTCTTCGTCAGCCTCCTCGTCGGCGACCTGCACCTCGACGTTGAACAGGTAGCCGACCGACTCTTCCTTGATCGAGTCCATCATCGCGTTGAACAACTCGAAGCCCTCGCGCTGATACTCGACCAGCGGGTCGCGCTGAGAGTAGGCGCGCAGCCCGATGCCCTCGCGCAGGTAGTCCATCTCGTACAGGTGCTCTCTCCACTTGCGGTCGAGCACCGACAGCATCACCCGCCGCTCGAGCTCGCGCATCACCTCCTCGCCGAGCGCCTCCTCGCGGCCGTCGTACGCCTTGTGCGCGTCGGACTTGAGCTCCTCGAGCAGGAAGTCGCGGGTCAACCCCTCCCGGCCGCCGACCTCGTGCTCCACCTGCTGCTCGGTGACTCCGACCGGGTAGAGCGTCTTCAGCGCGGTCCACAGCTGCTCCAGGTCCCACTCCTCGGGGAACCCCTCGGTGGCGCCCACGACGTACCCACTGACGGTGTCGTCGATCATGCCGCGGACCTGCTCGTGCAGGTCGGCGCCCTCGAGCACTCGGTGCCGCTCGCCGTAGATGACCTCGCGCTGCCGACTCATCACGTCGTCGTACTTGAGGATGTTCTTGCGGGTCTCGAAGTTCTGGCTCTCGACCTGGGACTGGGCCGACGCGATGGCGCCGGTCACACGCTTGTTCTCGATCGGGACGTCGTCGGGGATCTTCATGGTGGTCAGCACCCAGTCGACCCAGTCGGACTTGAACAGCCGCATCAGGTCGTCCTCGAGTGAGAGGTAGAACCGCGACTCCCCCGGGTCGCCCTGGCGGCCGGACCGACCGCGCAGCTGGTTGTCGATGCGCCGCGACTCGTGCCGCTCGGTGCCGACGACGTAGAGGCCGCCGACGTCGTTGACCTGGTCGTGCTCGGCCTTGACCTGCTCCTCGACCCGCGCGTGTGTGTCGGGCCAGGCCGCTTCGTACTCGTCGGAGCGCTCGGTGGGGTCGAGACCCTTGGCGCGCAGCGCCTCGTCGGCGAGGAAGTCCACCGACCCGCCGAGCATGATGTCGGTGCCGCGGCCGGCCATGTTGGTGGCGACGGTGACGGCGCCCTTGCGTCCCGCCTGGGCGACGATGTGCGCCTCGTCGGCGTGGAACTTGGCGTTCAAGACGGTGTGCGGGATGCCGCGCCGCTTGAGCAGCCCGGAGAGGTGCTCGGACTTCTCGACCGACGTGGTGCCGACGAGCATCGGCTGCCCCTCCTCGTGCCGCTCGGCGATGTCGTCGATGATCGCGTTGTACTTGGCGTCCTCGGTGCGGTAAACCAGGTCGGGTTCGTCGGCGCGGATCATCGGCATGTTCGTCGGGATCTCGATCACCCCGAGCCGGTAGATCTTGTCGAACTCCGACGACTCGGTCATCGCGGTGCCGGTCATGCCGGCGAGCTTGTCGTAGAGGCGGAAGTAGTTCTGCAGCGTGATCGTCGCCAAGGTCTGGTACTCCTCGCGGATGCGAACCTTCTCCTTGGCCTCGATAGCCTGGTGCAGGCCCTCGCTGTAGCGGCGGCCGTGGAGCATCCGGCCGGTGTGCTCGTCGACGATCATCACCTCACCGTCGACGACGACGTAGTCGCGGTCTCTCCGGAACAGCTCCTTCGCCTTGATGGCGTTGTTGAGGAACGAGATCAGCGGGGTGTTCACGGCGTCGTAGAGGTTGTCGATGCCGAGGTGGTTCTCGACCCGTTCGATGCCCGGCTCGAGCACGGAGACGGTGCGCTTCTTCTCGTCGAACTCGTAGTCGGCGTCGGCGCGTAGCCGGCCGACGAGGGTGGCGAACTCGTCGTACCACTTCACCTGCTCGTCGGACGGGCCGGAGATGATCAGCGGTGTGCGGGCCTCGTCGATCAGGATCGAGTCGACCTCGTCGACGATCGCAAAGTGGTGGCCGCGCTGCACGCAGTCCTCAAGCTTGTTGGCCATGTTGTCGCGCAGGTAGTCGAAGCCGAACTCGTTGTTGGTCCCGTACGTGACGTCGCAGTTGTAGGCTTCGCGACGCTCGGCCGAGCCGATCTGCGGCAACACCATGCCGACCGAGAGCCCGAGGAAGTGGTAGACCCGGCCCATCCACTCCGCGTGGTACTTGGCGAGGTAGTCGTTGACCGTGACGATGTGTACGCCGTTGCCGGACAGCGCGTTGAGGTATGTCGGCAGGGTCGCCACGAGCGTCTTGCCCTCACCGGTCTTCATCTCGGCGATGTTGCCGTAGTGCAGGGCAGCCCCACCCATCAGCTGTACGTCGAAGTGGCGCTGCCCCAACACCCGCTTTGCGGTCTCGCGCACCGCCGCGAACGCCTCGGGCAGCAGGTCGTCGAGCGTCTCACCGTCGGCCAGCCGCTTCTTGAACGCGTCGGTCTGGGCGCGCAACTCTTCGTCGGTCATCGCCACGAAGTCGTCCTCGATGGCGTTGACCTGGCGGGCGGCCGCCTCGAGTTTGCGACGCTGCTTGCCTTCGCCGATGCGAAGAACCTTGTCGAGCAGAGCAGGCACAGGCAGAACTCCCTCGTCAGCCGCGGTCAGTAGGAGACGCGTCAGGGCGACGCCGCGGCGCGCCCCCACGTGCCCATACTAGGTGACCCACCCAACCACCCTCGCCACCGGCGTGACCTGGCGAGAAGCACCGGCGCCAACGTTCAGCGCGGCTTGCAGTCGCTCGGTGAGGACCTCACCGCGGTGGATCCCGCGGGGCGCGAACAGCGGCCACCGATCCGCCGGAGAACCAGCCGGCGACGACTAGAGGGACATCTCCAGGGCGGCAGCCAGATCGCCCCGCGGAGCCACCTGAACGCCGCTCAGGCCCAGCCAGCCTGCCATCGCCTCCAGCTCGGCAGCCAGCTCGGCCGCGGTCTCCGCTGGAGCTCCTGGTTCGGAGTAGGCGCCCTTGACGACGAGGGCCGCGGCCAAGCGGTCGGCCTTGAGGTCGACCCTGGCCACGATCTGGTCGCCGAGCAGGAACGGCAGCACGTAGTAGCCGAACTTCCGCTTGGGCGCCGGGACGTATATCTCGATGCGGTAGTGGAATCCGAAGATCCGCAAGGCCCGCTCCCGCTCCCAGACGACCGGGTCGAACGGGCTCAGGAGGCTGCGGGCGCCGATCCGACGCGGCAGCCGGGCGTCGCGGTGCAGGTACGCAGGCTTGTCCCAACCCTCGACCCGCACGGGCAGCAGCTCGCCCGACTCGCGCAGCGCCCGCACCGCCGGTCGCACCTGGGAGTGGCGCATCCGGTAGTAGTCGCGCAGGCAGCTCTCGGTGGCGACACCGTGGGAGGCGGCCGCCCGGCGGACGAGTTCGATCTGCGCCTCGGCATCGGTCGGCTCGCGCTGACCGAGCACCTCCGAGGGGATCACCCGCTCGGGAAGATCGAACACTCGCTCGAAGTGAGCGTTGCGCCCGGCAATGGCCAGCTGCCCGGTCGCGAAGAGATAGTCCAGCGCCTTCTGGGTCTCCGACCAGTTCCAGCCCCAGCCGTCCTTGACCCGGGGTTGTCCGGCGTCGAGGTCGCGTGGAGTGGACGCGCCGCGCTCCTTGACCTGAGCCAGCACCGACGCCACCTGCTCCGCCCGCTCGTCGTGGAACTCCCGGTAGAGATCGCGATAGCGGCGCATCCGGTGCTGCATGTGCGGCCACAGGCCGACCGGCATGTACGCCGCCACGTGCGCCCAGTACTCGACGAGCCGCCGGGGCCGGTGCTGGGCCGCGCGCGCCAGCAGCCCGACGTCGTACGGGCCCATGCGGCTGTAGAGCGGCATGAAGTGGGCCCGCTGGAGCACGTTGACCGAGTCGATCTGCAGCACCCCGGTGCGGTCGACCGTGCGCAGAAGCGTGCGCATCGTCGGGGTGGCGTGGGCCGGGTCGACGAATCCTTGGGCAGCGAGCGCCACCCGCCTGGCCTGGGACCGGCTCAGGGTCTCTCGCCTCACGGAGGGTCGAGCAGCTTCTCGCGGACGGCATACATCACGGCCTCAACCCGAGAGTGCAGCTGCAGCTTCTCCAACATGTTGCGCACGTGGTTCTTCACGGTGTTCTCGCTGATGAAGAGGTCCTTGGCGATCTCGCGGTTGTTGTGTCCGCGGGCGACGAGGTTGAGCACCTCCAGCTCGCGATCTGTGAGCCTCGGCGTCAGCGAGTCTGCCTTGGAGCTCGGGTGGGAGATCGTCTTGAACTCCTCGAGCAACTTCGCGGCCATCGAGGGGCTGATCAGGGACTGCCCGTCGGCCACCAGCCGGATGGCCTGCGCGACCTGGTCGGTGGAGGCGTCCTTCAGCAGGTACCCGGAGGCGCCGCTCTTGATCGCGTCGTAGAGGTCGGCCTCCTCGTCGGAGACGGTGAGCATGACGATCCTGGCCGACGGAACGATCTGCTTGATGGCCGCGCATGCCTCGATGCCGGACGTCTTCGGCATCTGGACGTCCATCAAGACCACGTCGGGGACCGTCGCCGCGACGAGTTCAGCGGCTTGGTCACCGTCGGATGCCTCACCCACGACCTCGATGTCGTCCTCGGCGGACACCAACATGATCAGGCCGCGCCGGAAGAGCTCCTGATCGTCGATCACCACCACACGCACCGGCTCACGCAGCGCAGTGAACTCGACAGCCTGGTCCATAGCCGAAATCATGGCACGTCTGGCGTACCCGCGGCGGGGAAGTCCGGAATCGATGTCGCCCGCCGCCTCGACGGGGCGGTCAACCGTTCAGCCGGATGACGCCGTAGTCGTAGCCCTTGCGCCGGTAGACCACGGCAGGCTGGTGATCCTCCTTGTCGATGAACAGGTAGAAGTCGTGGCCAACGAGCTCCATCTCGTGTAGTGCCTGGTCCAGCGTCATCGGGTCTGCCGGGTGGGACTTCTCCCGAACGACAAGCGGCCCGTCTCCCCACACGGTGATCGGTCCGACTTTGTGCTCGCTCGGCCCACCCTCGATGGGCTCGTCGACCGCCGGCTCCGCACCGACCGAACCGGCCGCCATCGCCTGGGAGAGCGAGGTGGGAGTGCGGGCTCCATGGTGGATGCGCCGACGGTCCGAAGCCTTGCGCATCTGCGTGCTGAGCCGTTCGGCCGCCTTGTCGAGAGCGCTCAGCTTGTCGTCAGACGCAGCCTCGGCGCGAATCACCGGGCCCCTGCTGCGGATCGTGATTTCCACCCGGACTGACTGGTCAGCGCGCCGGGGGTTGGCTTCCTGCGACACCTCGACATCAACACGGATAATGCGTTGGTCGTACTTCTCCAGCCGAGCCAGCTTCTCCTCGACATGGCTGCGGAATCGATCCGACACCTCGCAGTGCCGGCCCTTGACCACGACTTCCACTCGTGCCTCCTTCATGTGACGACGGCCGGTGGATACCGACCGCAGCCTCGTTGGTGGACGCTGGACTTACCGGGCTGGCACCCGCCCGTCCGACCTGGTCTTCGTCCCCACACTCGCCTGCTGAGGCTTTCGCAGCTCGTCGCCACTAGCGGCCTTCTCCCGGTGACGGTCGGTGTCTGACCAACCGGCGGGACAGGACTTACGGCTAAGCCGCTCCGTGATCGGCCGACGAGGCGTCGTGACGACCTTGTCGGCCTTACGTGGGCCGTTTCGCCTGCGGCTGGCATCGGCTTGCCGATACGGGTCTCGACGCATCGAGACCCGGTCGGCGCAACCACGGACCCGGACGGGTGCCATCGCCAAACACTACGGCCTGTCATGCGAATGTGCTTGGACGGGGTCATATCGGCTCAGTCCTTGGGAGGGCCCCCATGCTCGCAAGATCAACGCTGACGTCGCTGGGTGGCGGCGACCACGGCGACGCCGAGCACGTCGGCACCCGCCGACCGGAGCGCCCGGACTGCTTCAGCGGCAGTGGCGCCGGTGGTGATGATGTCATCGACGACGATCACCGACCGGCCAGCCATCTTGCTTCTGCCCCGTACGGCGAACGCCCCCGAGAGGTTGTGGGAACGCCCACCCACGGACAACCCGGCCTGGTCGGAGACGGGTCGGACCACCCGCAGGAGGGGGTCGACGCGGGCTGGGACGCCAGCGGATCGCAACGCGCGACCGCATTCTCTGCTCATCCGCAGCAGTGGGTCATGGCCACGCTCGCGCACGATACTGCGCGTCGACGGGGCCGGAATGATCGCTGTCACCCCCGCGGCCGGTGGCGCAGCGCGAGACAAGACCCCGAAGACGCTGAGGGCGAGGGCTCGGCCTAGTGGCTTGGCCAGGGAAAGGCGCGCCTCCTCCTTGTGGGCGACAAGCGCGGCCCGCGGCGCGGCATCGTACTCGGCGACGGCGAAGACCGGGGGGAGGCCCGGTGGGCATGGGGACGGATGCGCCCGGAAGGGAAGCCCCTCGAGCCTCGATCCGCAGCGCAGGCACAGCGGCGGACCAGGCCGCCCACACCCCGCGCAGGAGCCTCCCAGCACCAGGTCGACCGAGGCCGAGAGGAGATCCCGAGAGTTCGACATGTGCTCACCCTGGGCGACGCCGAAGTCAAAAGCCAGACCCAGCCGTCGGCCTGTGGACCACCGTCGCTTGCCAGCGGATGGTGGATGCGCGGTCAACCGGGGTAGATCGGCTGGTACAGCCTGGTGGAGCCGCCGAACTGCACCCACTGCAGATCGGCCGTCTGGACATAGATCTCGCCAGCCTTCGACCCGATCGCGACGGGTGCATCGACGTTGGGGCCGGCCGCGATGCTCACCGGCTCGACCGGGATGAAGCCGGTTGTCTCGGCAGCGCTGGAGCCGTCGATGCTCACCTCGAACGGTTGCCTTTCGCCGCCTTCGTCTGCCAGCAGCACGACCGACGTCGGGCTGGCCCAAGCCAGACCCGTCACGCCGGAGGGGCTGAACTCGGGGCTGATCACCTCCTGCGCCGGCGACAAGGACACCCGCGCGGGCCGCTGAGCGTCGCGGTCGATGATCGAGATCATCAACCGCGGCCGACCGTCACGGCGAACGACCGCGGCCAACCGCACGCCGTCGCGGGAAACGGCGAACGACATCACGTCCGCGCCGGTGATGCCGGATGCCCGGACCTGCCGGCCGCCGGTCTGGGTGACGGCGTACACCACGGCACCGCGACGGGTACGGTCGACCAGCCACAGCAGATGCGAGGGCTGTCCGCCATCGGAAAGCTGGTGCACGTCCCACGACGGCGGCAACAGGTCCGCACCGCCTGAGAACCACTTCTTCGGGCCCCCCTCGGCCGTGGCGGCGGCCGCGGCGACGACCACGTCCTGACCCGCGCGGCCGACGAGCGCGGTGAGGTTGCCGGACGGGTCGACCGCCGCCGAGCTGGCGCTTCGAGACGTCCGTTGGAGTGAGCCGAGCACCGGCGACACGTCGGACTCCGACACCGTGACCAGCCCAGCTGCTGACAGCGCGAAGAGCTGCCGGCTGGCGGCGAGCCCGGCGGGATCGTAGCCGTCGAACTCGTCGACACCGAACCTCTCGCCGAAGCCGGGGACCTCGAGGCTGTTCCCGTCCACGGTGACAGCGATCTCGTCGATCTCGACCAGCTGCCGCAGCGTCCAGGTCAACTGGGCAGCCAGCAGCAGCCGGTTCTCCTGCGACAATGCGAGAGCCTCCCCAGTCAGCGGCACCTCGGCCAGCCCGGTCGGCGTGATCGACACCGCCACATCGACCTCGGTCTGCGGGGGCGCAGCCGTTGTCGCCACGCCGACCAGGTGTTTCGTGGGGCCCCGCAGCAGGTTGCTGACCAACGAGGTGGCGGTCGTCTCGTCCAGCAGCAGATACACCGGATCAGGGGTCAGCACGGTGCGTGTGGGGTCGAGGAAGTGGAGTGCGAACGGGGCGAAGTAGCGGTCGAAGTAGTCGAAGTCGACGTAGGTGCCCGGCAGCGGGTTGACGATCCGCCACTCGCCGCGGACGCGGGCGAGGCGCAGGTCGGCCGAGATGCCGTCGCGCTTCGGCTTGGCGGAGGACCAGGCGCCTCGGTCGTCGAGGGAACCCACCTTGCGCGCCGTCACCGCGATCCGTTCGCGTTGCTCGATGATCTCCTGGTCCTGGTAGACCACCAGGTCCGCCTCGGGATCCCACGCCTTGGCCGCGTCGGGCGCCAGGAACTCACGTGCTATCGAGGCGCTCTGCGGGTAGGCGAGCATCGCCGCGAAGAACCCCGTCACGACCTCCTCGCGGCTGTCGCCGGGCACCGGACCGGGGGGCACGTTGCTGATCAGCCGGGGCTCCTCCTGTACGCCGACGCTGCGGCCGGGCTGCACCGCAGAGTCGGTCGGGATCGAGACGCAGCCCGTGGCCGGCACAAGGACCACGGCCGCCAGGGCTGCCGTCACCAGGGGGGTGCGGATGGTGCGGCTCATCGGACACCGCCACGGCTGCCGTGCGGGTAGCTGGCGTAGGGCGCTCCCACGCCGATCGGTGCATGCTCGACCGGGACCCGCGGCAGCGGTGATGTGCCTAGTGGGTCACCGGCCCGCCCGGGCAGCGTGAGACGGAACTGTGCACCGCGCCCTACCTGTCCCCACGCGTCCAACCGACCGCCATGCAGGGTGGTGTCCTCGACGGCGATCGAGAGTCCCAGCCCGGTGCCGCCACGGGTACGTGCGCGTGCGGGATCGGCACGCCAGAAACGGTTGAAAACCATCGTCTCCTCACCCGGCTGCAGCCCGACCCCATGGTCGCGCACCGTCAAGGCGACCGTCCCGTCCCCGGTGGCCACCCGAACCTCGATCGGGTTCCCCTCGCCGTACTCGATGGCGTTGACCACGAGGTTGCGCACGATCCGTTCCAGCCGACGAACGTCGACCTCGGCGATACAGGGACGCGGCGCCACCTCGACCACCACCGACGACCCGCGGCGTTCGGCGAGCGGGGCAGCCCCTTCGACGACACTTCGTACGACGTCGCGCACATCCACGTCGCTGAGCTCCAGGACCGCCGCGCCGGCGTCGAAGCGGCTGATCTCCAGCAGGTCGGTCAACAAGGCCTCGAACCGGTCCAGCTCGTTTTGCAGCAGCTCCGCCGACCGGGCTGTCGCGGGGTCGAACCGAGGCCGGGCATCGTGCAGCACATCGGCGGCCATCCGTACCGTCGTCAACGGTGTGCGCAGCTCATGGCTGACGTCGGCGACGAACCTGCGCTGCACCCGGGACAGCTCCTCCAGCTGACGGATCTGGTTCTGCAGACCGCTGGCCATCTGGTTGAACGACACCCCCAGGCGCGCGATGTCGTCCGCGCCGCGAACATGCATCCGCTCTTCCAGCCGACCGGCGGCCAGCCGCTCGGCGATGCGTCGCGCCAGCCGCACCGGGGTCACCACTTGCCGCGTCACCAGCCAGGCGATCGTCCCCAACAAGACGACCAGCAACGCCCCTGTCGTGATCAACGCGTTCCGGACGACGAACAGCGTCTGCTGCTGCTCTTCGAGGGAGAACACGTAGAACAAGGCGTAGGCCTCCCCGGTCGTGGGCACCCTGATCTGGGAGCCCACCACGAGCCCGGGAAGCGACGCGACCGACGACTCCTGGAACCGCACCTCGGAGTAGGCGAACCAGCTCCGGGACGAGCCCTGCACCCGCTCCATCAGGTTCGCCGGGATCGAGGCTGGGTCGAGCTCGTCGTTCGAGGCGCGGCTTCCTCCCGTGACAGGGTTGTCGGAGAACGGGTCGAAGGGGCCGATGACGACCACCAGGTAGTCGTCGCGGACTTCGTCGCGCGGCGCCAGCACCTCGATGAGCTGATTCAGCGTGGAGCCGACGTCGGAGAAGTCGCCGACCTCAGGGGAGGCGTTGAGCCGCGACTGCGCGGTGTCGACACCGGCGGCCGCCTGGGTCAGCGCCGACTGCTGCTTGCTGTCCAGCAGCCCATCGGTGACCTGCCGCAGCAGGACCCATCCGGCCAGCACAGCCAGCACTGCCGACAAGGTCAGCGTGCCGATCACGACCCGCGCCTGGATCGACCGGCGCCACAGGTAGACGAGCTTGCGCAGCGGTGCGGTAAGGAACCTGAGCAGCCCGATCAGCACCGGCCACCTACCGACTACCCGCGGCCTCGCCGGCTTTGTACCCGACTCCCCGCACCGTCATCACGATCTGCGGGTTCTCCGGGTCGATCTCGACCTTGGACCGCAGACGCTGGACATGCACGTTGACCAGGCGGGTGTCGGCGGCGTGCTGATAGCCCCACACCTGTTCGAGCAGGATCTCGCGTGTGTACACCTGCCACGGCTTACGGGCCAGACACACGAGCAGGTCGAACTCCAGCGGCGTCAGCGACAACTTCTCACCATCGCGCTGAACGGTGTGGCCGGCGACGTCGATGACGAGATCCCCGATCGCCAACGCTTCCGGCGCCGACTCCTCGTACGTCCGCAACCGGGCTCGCAGCCGGGCCAGCAGCTCCTTGGGCTTGAAGGGCTTGATGACATAGTCGTCTGCTCCCGACTCCAGACCGACGACCACGTCGATGGTGTCGCTCTTGGCGGTCAGCATGATGATGGGGAGGCCCGACTCCGCACGGATCTCGCGGCACACGTCGACCCCGTCCTTGCCGGGAAGCATCAAGTCCAGCAGCACCAGATCGGGCTTGAACTCTCGGACGGCCGCCATCGCCTTGTCGCCGGTGGGACAGACCCGTGGCTCGAAACCCTCGTTTCGCAGCACGATCGTCAACATCTCTGCCAGCGACGAGTCGTCGTCGACGACGAGGATCTTGCCGCGATGCGTTCGGACTGGTTCCACCATCTGCCCTCAACTCGGTGCCTGCAACAAACTGTAGGCAAAGGGTACGTCGTCGCGATGTCGCAGCGCGGCAAGGCAAGCGGCAAACCGGCGTCAGTAGCGGTAGTGCTCGGACTTGTACGGACCTTCGGCCGCGACGCCAAGGTACGCCGCCTGCTCGTCAGTGAGCGTTGTCAAAGAGACGCCCAGCGCGTCCAGGTGCAGTCGGGCGACCTCCTCGTCGAGCCGCTTTGGCAGCGTGTACACACCCAACGGATAGGCCTCGGCCATGGTGAACAGCTCGATCTGGGCCAGTACCTGATTGGTGAAGGAGTTCGACATCACGAACGACGGGTGACCGGTGGCGTTGCCGAGGTTGAGCAGCCGCCCCTCGCTCAACACGATCAGCGTATGCCCGTCGGGGAACCTCCAGACGTCGACCTGCGGCTTGACGGTCGTGCGCTCGATGCCCGGAGTCGCCGCGAGGCCGGCCATGTCGATCTCGTTGTCGAAGTGTCCGATGTTGCCGACGATCGCCTGGTGCTTGAGCCTGCCCATCTGCTCGGCGGTGACGACGTTGAAACAGCCCGTCGCGGTGATCACGATGTCGGCCTGGCCGATGACCTCGTCGAGGGTGGCCACCTGGTAGCCGTCCATCGCGGCCTGCAGCGCGCAGATCGGGTCGATCTCGGTGATGACCACCCGCGCCCCTTGCCCGCGCAGCGACTCCGCACATCCCTTGCCGACGTCGCCGTACCCGCAGATCACGGCCACCTTGCCGCCGATCAGCACGTCGGTGGCCCGGTTGATGCCGTCGAGGAGGGAGTGCCGACAGCCGTAGCGGTTGTCGAACTTCGACTTGGTCACCGAGTCGTTGACGTTGATGGCGGGGAACAGAAGTGTTCCTTCGCGCTGGCGCTCGTAGAGTCGGTGTACGCCGGTGGTGGTCTCCTCCGTCACTCCCACAACGCCGTTCGCCACCGTCGTCCACTTGGTGGGTGCGTCGCGCACCGTGCGGGACAGGACCTCGAGAACCTCACGCAGCTCGGCGTTGTCTGTCGAGTCGGGTGCCGGAACGGCCCCCTCCTTCTCGTACTCGACGCCGAGGTGGACAAGCAATGTCGCGTCCCCGCCGTCATCGAGGATGAGACTGGGAGATTCGTCGTCGGGCCAGGTGAGGATCTGTTCGGTGCACCACCAGTACTCGGCAAGGGTCTCGCCCTTCCAGGCGAAGACGGGGACGCCTCGCGGGTCTTCCGGCGTACCGTCCTTGCCGACGACGGCAGCGGCGGCCGCGTGGTCTTGGGTGGAGAAGATGTTGCAGCTGGCCCAGCGGACGTCGGCCCCGAGCGCTGTGAGCGTCTCGATCAGGACGGCCGTCTGGACAGTCATGTGCAGCGACCCGGCGATCCGGGCGCCCGTCAGCGGCCGGCTGTCGCCGTACCGCTCGCGCATGGCCATCAGGCCGGGCATCTCGTGTTCGGCGAGGGTGATCTCGGCACGGCCGAAGTCCGCCAGCGACAGGTCGGCAACTTTGAAGTCCATAGCCGCCAGCCTAATTGCCGCGGCGGAGACCCAGATCGTCAGGGCCGGTAGATGTCCGGCTCGATGTAGATGTGCATCGCTGCCGGCACAGCCGCCCGGACACGTTCCTCGGCAGAGTTGATCGTGTCGGACAGCACCTGGGCGCTCTCGGTGGGGGCGACGGCGATCTTCGCGGCGACGAGGATCTCCTCCGGCCCGACGTGCAGCGTGCGCATGTGGATGATCCGCTCCACCGTGTCGTCGCCGAGGATGCCCTGCTCGATGAGGGCTCGTGCCTCGGGGGCGGCCGACTCGCCGAGCAGCAGGCTCTTGGTCTCGATCGCGAGGGTGATGGCCACCACGACCAGCAACAGGCCGATCGCGGTAGTGCCGAGGACGTCCCAGAGCAGGTCGCCGGTGATCAGGCTCACGCCCACGCCGACGAGGGCGAACACGAGGCCGAGCAGGGCGGCCAGATCCTCCAGCAGCACCACTGGCAACTCGGGCGCCTTCGCCCTGCGGATGAACTCCTTCCAGCTGGCATCGCCTCGCGTCTTGTTCGACTCGACGATGGCGGTTCGGAACGAGAACGACTCCATCACGATCGCGGCCAACAACACCACGATCGGGACCCACTTCCACTGGCTGGTCAGCAGGCTCTCACCACCGTGGTCGTCGGCCAGCTCCTGGTACTTGTGGTAGGCCTCGTACAAGGCGAACAGGCCGCCGACGCTGAACAGCACGATCGACACGATGAACGCGTAGATGTAGCGCTCGCGGCCGAATCCGAACGGGTGCTGCTCAGTCGGCTCCCGACTGGCCCGCTTGGAGCCGATCAGCAACAGCCCCTGGTTGCCCGCGTCCGCGACGGAGTGGATCGCCTCGGCCAGCAGCGAAGACGCGCCGGTCAGGATCCAGGCGAGGAACTTCGTGACCGCGATGCCGGTGTTGGCGAGCAAGGCGGCGATGACCGCCTTCGTGGAGCCTTCTGTGCTCAACGGCTCTCTCCATCGTCGCGGGCCAGACCGATGCCGAGGTACGTCGCGGCGTAGGCGCCCGTCGTCAGCAGTGCCGCGTACCGCGCCACCTCGGCGCCCTCGGTGGCATCGATGGTGTGTGATCTTACGTCGTGGGCGACGGCCGTCGTTGTCAGCCGCCCCCGCTCCTCGCGAATGGTGGCCTCCTCGGTGCCGTCGTCGAGGATGAGCAGGCAGGCACGGGACGGCGCGGTGCCGTCTGCCTCGAAGGGGTCGGCGAACAGGTCCCGAGCCCGGGTGGCTTCGAGCACCGGCAGCAGGAGTCCGGCGTCCGCAGCCAGCGCGGGCCGCCCCGTCGTACGCCGCAGCGCCTCGGCGACCCGCCGGGCGGCACGGGCCGCCAGCACCGACCCTCCCCAGACGAGCGGCAGCGAGTCGGCCAGCATCAGGGCCAGGTCCTTCGCCGGGTTGGACGCTATGTCGGCACGCGGAGAGCACGCCATGGCCACCTCGTCGAGAACTCGCGCGACGTCGTCGTCGCCGACCTCCGGTCCGACGCCGATCCGATGGAGCGCCTGCAGCATGACCACCGCCACTGCCAGCGTGTCGTCGGTCTGAGTCGGAAGGACGCTGCTGTGCCGGCCCTGCGCATGCTCGGCGAGCACCGAGTGCGGCGGGCATGCGGTGATGAGCGAGCAGCCGCGGCGAACTGCTTCGCGCACCGCCGAGGCGGTGTGGGCGTCACCACCGGCCGGCGCCAACACGATGACCAGATCGAGGGCCCCGGCCCAGCCGGGCAGGCTGGGACCTGGCCAGGCGACGAACGGAACGGGGCACCACGGTTCGAGCACTGCCCGAAGCAGCCGAGCATCGGCCCCCGCCGCGACGATCGCGCGAGGCATGGCGTCCCGCTCCAACCCGGCGACGGAGTCGGCCGCGCCCCCGGCCTCCAGCCGGACCCGCGCTCCGGACTCGGCCAGCCGCCGCAGCGGTGCGTCTGCCGCCTCGAGCACGTCCCGGTCGTCGAGCCGGGCGTCATCGAATACGTCGGCCACTGTTCAGCCAGCCGGATCAGAGTCCGCGGACGTCGCCGGGGGGTGCGGTGTGGCCGGGGGGTGCGATGTGGCTGGGTCGTCGTCGCCTCGCCGGGCCTCCTCGACCAACATCACCGGAATGTCGTCGCGGACCGGGTAGATGAGTCCGCACCCGTTGCAGATGAGCTCGTCGTGGTCGTGGTCGACGGTCAGTGAGCTCTTACAGTCGGGGCACACCAAGATCTCCAGCAGGACCGGATCCAGCCTCACAGTTGTCTCCTCATCAACGACAGCACCGCATCCACGGTGTCGATCATCGTGTCTTCAGTCTCGGCTTCTACGTTGAGCCGCAGCAGCGGCTCGGTGTTGGACGCCCGGACATTGAACCACCAATCCTTGCTTATGACGCTCAGCCCGTCGAGGCGGTCGATGTGGACGTCGTCTCGGCCATCGAACGCTGCGGACACCGCACGCAGCACCGCGTCGGCATCGTCGACGGCCCGGTTGATCTCACCGGAGGAGGCGTACGGGTCGAGGTCGCCGACGAGGTGCGACACCGACTGGCCGGTCTCGGCGACCGCCGCCAGCAGGTGCAGCGCCGCCAGCATGCCGGAGTCGGCGTACCAGAAGTCGCGAAAGTAGTAGTGGCCCGAGTGCTCCCCGCCGAAGACCGCGTTGGTCTCGGCCATCGTCTCCTTGATCAGGGAGTGGCCCACCTTGGTCCGCACAGGCACCCCGCCGTGCCGTTCGATGATCTCTGGAACGGCCCGGCTCATGATCAGGTTGTGGATGATGCGGGCCCCCGGGTCGTCGGCAAGCGCCCGTACGGCGATGAGCGCCGTCAGCGCGGACGGCGAGACGAGGCTGCCGCGCTCGTCGACCGCGAAACACCGGTCGGCGTCGCCATCGAAGGCCAGGCCCAGGTCGGCGCCCGTCTCGACGACCATGGCCTGCAGGTCATGGAGCGTCTCCGGGTCGAGCGGGTTGGGCTCGTGGTTCGGGAACGTGCCGTCGAGCTCGAAGTAGAGCGGGACGATGTCCACGTCGAGGCCGGCGAACACGTGCGGGGCGGTGTGCCCCGCCATCCCGTTGGCGGCGTCCACCACGACGGTGAGCCGCCGACCGGCCACGGGCACGAGCCGGTGCAGGTGCTCGGCGTACGACTTCGTCATCTCGCGCTGCTCCAGACGGCCGCGTCGAGACGGCGGCACCAGCACGACATCGTGTTCGGCCGTACGCCGACGAACCGCGTCCAGGCCGGTCGCGTCGGACAGCGCGACCGCTCCGGCCCTGCACAACTTGATGCCGTTGTAGCCGGCGGGGTTGTGCGATGCGGTGAACATGGCGCCTGGGAGCCCCAGGCTTCCGGAGGCGAAGTACACCTCATCGGTGGATGCGAGCCCGATCAGCACCACGTCTGCGCCGGTGTCGCGGACACCCTCAGCGAACGCGGCGGCGAGACCCGGAGAGGAAGGCCGCATGTCATGGCCGACGACGACTGCGGAGTCGGGGTCGTCGGGGAGGACCTCGGCGACGAAGGCCGCCCCGATCGTGCGGGAGGTCTCCTCGTCGAGCTGGGACGGGACCAGACCCCGGACGTCGTACGCCTTGAAGATCGCGTCGAGGTCAGCCACGGCTGCAATCCTCGCAGACCGTCTCGCCACGCTGGTTGTCGTTCACCGGCGCGGCATCAGGGGTCGATCTCGGCGGGGTCGCGGCCGAGCAGGTCGGCGATGTGCTCGACCAGCACCTCGTTGACCAGCGCGGCGCGCTCGAGCCTGGTGTTGGTGCGGGCCTCGATAGGGCGGCGGAACAGGACGATCCGTGCGGGCGTGCGATTGCCGGCCCGGACGTGAGAGCCGAACGGAACCGGTTCATCGATCCAGTCCGTAGGGACCTGCGGCACGTCCTCGGTGCCGAACTCGACGTCTGCCAGCTCCGCCTCGAGGCGGCCGCCCAACCGGTCGACCAGCGACAGCACGAGCTCGTCGAACTCCTCCCGGCTGGTCGGCCCGGCCGCGCGGGCATCAGGGCTCAGCGGGCCGGGCAGCATCAGCGGGCCCCGGATGCCTCTGCCGTGGCGTTCCCGAGTGACGCCCCGCCGAGGGGCCGCGACGGGAAGGCGGCCAGTCGGCGAGACCTGAGGGTTCGGCACGCCGCCACGCTACTCTTTGGCTGCCGACGGCCGCGCCAATCCGGGCTTGGGCAATGTCGCGGCGGTAGCGTCTCCTCGTGAGTCGTCGCCGCATGTGTTCGCGCAGCGCCTGCGGGCGTGTCGCTGTCGCCACCTTGACGTACGTGTATGCGGAGCAGAGCGCTGCACTGGGCCCGCTTGCGACGTACGCCGAACCGCATGCCTATGACCTGTGCGACTCCCACGCCGAAAGTCTCAGCGCCCCCCGCGGGTGGCAGGTCATCCGACTCGCGCAGGACCCGTCGGCGCTGCGGCCGACGGCGGACGACCTGCTGGCGTTGGCCGACGCGGTGCGCGAAGCGGCCCGGCCCAGACTCGTGCACGAGTCATCCGGGCAAGGCGTCGAGATCGGCCGACGCGGCCACCTTCGGGTCCTGCGCTCCACCGACGGGTGACCGGCGAAGGTCTCCTAACGCCCAGGCCCAGGCTCAGGCCGTGACGGCATGGCGCTAGACCGCGTGCTTCTTCATCTTGCGACGCTCCCGCTCAGACAGTCCGCCCCAGATGCCGAAACGCTCGTCGTTTTGCAATGCGTACTCCAGGCAGTCGCCTCGGACATCGCACGACAGGCAGACCCGCTTGGCCTCTCGCGTCGAGCCGCCCTTCTCCGGAAAGAACGCCTCGGGGTCGGTTTGCGCGCACAAGGCTCGCTCCTGCCACATCAGTTCTTCGGCGCCGCCGTCGAGCACTTCAAGCTCTCGCACGTCTTTGCCTCCTGGACCCTCGGTGTTGCGGTTTGGCGTGCCTAATGACACATATGGAATTACATGCCCGTAGGGGTGCTCGCGTCAAGGGGTCTGAGAGAAAAAGCGACTCGACACGCCGAGAAGTCCCTGATTTCTCGCAAAGATCCGGTCGGCGTTACCGCGGAGGTTGCTGCCACCAGCCCTGTTGCTGGGGAGGCTGATCGTCATCGGTGGGCTCCTCCTCAGCCGACTCCGACTCGGGAGTCTCGCGGCGGGGCGGCTCGGCCGGCGCTCCCGGCTGTCCCCAGGCGGGCTGGGTCGGCTGGTCGCTTTGACCCCACGGTTGCTCCTGACCCCAGTTCTGTTGTGCCTGCTCTGCTTCGCCGGCCTCGCCGGCAGGTGCGCCCCAGCCGGACTGTGCCTGCTGCTCCGGCTGGCCCCATGCCGGTTGCTCCTGCGGCTGGCCCGGAGATCCCCACCCTGTGGTGGGCTGTTCCTGCTCGGGCTGGCCCCAAGCCGATGCCGGCTGGCCCTGCTGCCCTGCCTGTGCCTGCGACTGATCACCCCAGGCGCCAGCAGCAGTGGCCCCAGCCCCGCCCGCGGCGGCACCGTAGCCGGGCTGCCCGGCGCCGGGCTGGCCGTAGTCCGGCTGACCGTAGCCGGGCTGGCCGTAGCCCGGCTGGCCGTAGCCCGGGTCCTGCTGGCCGCCCCAGGCCGGCTGCCCGCCGTACCCCTGCTGACCCTGGCCCGGCTGACCCCACTGCCCGGCGGCGGGCGCCGCCTTCGGGAAACTCTGGAACGCGGTGAACACGTACCAGCCACCGAGACCCAGGAGCAGCAGCTGCGCCAGCCCGACGAAGATCCCGACGACCTTGCCCGCACCGAAGATGCCGCCGAAGAGTTCACCGACCCCTGTGCTGTCTGCGCCGAAGCCGGCGAACCAGCTGATCAGGCCGAACAGCAGCGACAACGCGGTGATGCCGAGCGCCGCCAGCACCACGACCTTGGCATTCTTGCTCGCCTCGCCGAACGCAGTCACCAGCGCGACCGCTGCGACGATCGAGAGCACCAACAGCGGATGGGTGAACACGTAGCCGAAGTACGCCCCCTTCTCGGCGAAGCCAGCCCCCCCGAGATCGTCCCCGCTCTTGAAGAGCAGCGACAGGCCGCCGATGAGGTAGAGGGCGGCGACGCCCAACAGGCCGTACGCGAAGATCTCGCGCTGCTTCTTGATCGCTTCGTTGACCACGGGTAAACCCCTTGGGTGAGGTGGCGGCTTTCAGACCCATAGCCTGCCATACCGCGAGGTCGGACTGTGGCTAACCTGCCCGTATGCGAATCACCGTGCTCTCCGGCGGCATCGGCGGCGCCCGGTTCCTCACCGGCCTGCGCTCCGCCGTCGACCCGGACCGCGACCCGATCACGGTCATCGGCAACACCGCCGACGACATCTGGCTCTTCGGGCTGCGGGTGTGCCCTGACCTCGACACGGTGATGTACACGCTCGGTGGCGAAATCGACCCCGAACGTGGCTGGGGCCGTCGCGACGAGACCTGGCAGGCGAAGGACGAGTTGGCGGCGTACGGGGTCGAGCCCACCTGGTTCGGGCTGGGAGACCGCGACATGGCCACCCATCTGGTCCGCACCCAGATGCTCACCGCGGGCTATCCGCTGTCCGCTGTAACCGAGGCGTTGTGTGCCCGGTGGGATCTCGGACTGCGGCTGCTGCCGATGACCGACGACCGGGTGGAGACCCATGTCGTGGTCGACGACCCCACTGCCGAAGCCGGCCGGCGCGCCGTGCACTTCCAGGAGTACTGGGTGCGGCTACACGCCCCGGTGGCGCACTCGGTGGTACCGGTTGGCGCGGAGGACGCCCGACCCGGCCCGGGAGTCGTCGAGGCGATCGCCGAGGCCGACGTGCTGATCCTGCCGCCTTCGAACCCGGTCGTGTCGATCGGCACGATCTTGGCTGTCCCAGGCGTGGCCGATGCGATTCGTCAGACGTCCGCCGCGGTCGTCGGCGTATCCCCGATCATCGGCGGTGCTCCGGTTCGCGGGATGGCCGACAAGCTGTTGCCGGTCATCGGCGTCGACGTGTCAGCGCGCGCAGTGGCAGCTCACTACGGCTCGCGGTCCGCGGGCGGACTGCTCGACGGGTGGCTCGTCGACGAGGCCGACGCCGCCGACATCGCCGAGATCGAACGTGTCGGCCTTGCCGCCCGGGCGGTGCCGCTGTACATGACCGGTCCTGACGCGGCGCAGTCCCTCGCCCGGGACACCCTTGAGCTGGCTGCGTCGATCCAGGCCGTCGGCGCCTCGTGAACGTCCCCGACCGCGTCGAGCTCTTCGCCGTTCGGTGGCCAGAGGTCTTGCCCGGCGACGACCTCTGCCAGCTGACCCTCGAGTCCACCGCCTTGCGCGACGGTGACGTCATGGCCCTCACCAGCAAGGTGGTGAGCAAGGCCGAGGGACGGGGCGTTTCAGCCGACCGCGGTGAGATCATCGATGCCGAGTCGGTCCGGGTGCTCGCGCGTCGTGGGGACGCCCTCATCGCCGAGACCCGCCTTGGCCTGGTGATGGCGGCCGCCGGAGTGGACGCGTCGAACGCGCCTGCCGGGACCGTGCTGAGGCTGCCTGTTGATCCCGACGGCTCGGCCCGGTCGCTGCGGGAGCGCCTCCACACCGCCACTGGGGTCAACGTCGCCGTCGTCATCTCCGACACCGCGGGGCGGGCGTGGCGGATGGGGCAGACGGACATGGCCGTCGGCTGTGCGGGCATCGCCGCGCTCGTCGACCTGCAGGGCAGCACCGATGCGCAGGGGCAGCTGCTCAGCGTGACAGCGCCCGCGGTCGCCGACGAGCTCGCCTCTGCCGCCGACCTGGTCAAGGGCAAGGCAACCGGCCGGCCGTTGGCTGTCATCCGAGGCGTCGGCGGCCAGGTGCTGCGGGTGGGCGACCACGGCCCGGGCGCCGCCGCGCTCATCCGGAGACGCGAGGACGACCTCTTCGGGCTGGGTGCCCGGGAGGCTGCCACTGCAGCGGGACTCCGGGACGACGCTGTCGCCCTGGCGCATTTCCCTGCCTTCTCGGGTGCCGATAGCCCCCCTTTCACCGGCCTGACGTCCACGCACGAAAACGTGGCGGCGACCGTGACGAGCTCGGCCGCAGCGCCAAAGACGGCTGCCGAGTGGGTGGTGCGGGTCGACGTACACCGCGACGCCGATGAGCATGCGTGGCTGCATGCGGGGGCGCTTCTCGAGCGCGCGCGCACCCTCGCGTCGGCTCACCGGCTGCGGGAGGCAGAGCCGACCCGGCAAGGTCGGCCGGACACTGGCTGGCGAACTGTCGGCTGCCTCGGCTTCGTCCTTGCGTAGACTCGATCGTCGCCGCCCCATCCGAAAGGTGCCAACCACAAGTGAGCAAGTCGAACAAGAACCGCGACCGCCGCGAGATGGTCGAGCAGATGCGCAAGCAGGCCAAAGCGGCCGAGCGCCGCCGCACGCTCACCGTGATCGCCGCCTGTGTCGTCGTCGCGCTGATCATCGTCGGGGCCGCCGTCTGGCAGATCGTGCGGGAGCAGCAGCAGAAGGAAGAGCTCGCGAACGAGAAGCTCACCGACATCGGCACCGCAGCCGAGCAGGCCGGATGCGCCCCGGTCGAGGAGCAACGCGCCACCGGCAGCGGCGAGCACGTCACGACGCCGGTCGACTACGACATCGTGCCGCCCAGTTCCGGACCCCACAACCCAACGACCGTCGAAAGCGGTACTCACTTCTTCGGCCCGGGCGAACGCCCCGACGTGGGGCTGCTGGTGCACAACCTCGAGCACGGCTGGTCGGTCGTCTGGTACGACGAGACTGTGGCCGACGACGACGAGCAGCTGGGGCAGCTCGAGGCGACCGCCGCAAAGTTCGACGCCGAGGGCAGCGACCCGCGCTTCAACATGATCATCGCACCGTGGACCGAGGAGGACGGTGAGTCCATCCCCGACGGCAAGCACATCGCCTTCTCCCACTGGTCGGTGCACCAGGACCCGAACGTCGTGCCATCCCGGGAGAACTTGCCCTCGGAGTCGTTCGGCGTCAGCCAGTACTGCGACTCCTTCTCCGGCGCCGCGCTGGAGCGCTTCATGGAGAAGTATCCCTACGACGACGCGCCCGAGGGCTATCTCTGGCACTAGTCGTCCGCCCTGCTGGAGGATCTAGATCGTGCCTATGGGCAGCGCGTGAGGCTCCTGCTGGCGACGTTCGGGGTCGGCGTCGTCTCCGCGGCGTTCCCGCTCGTCAACATGGAGGTCTTCATCACCGGGCTCGGCGTCGCTGTCGGCGAGCCCAATATCTGGTTCATCGCGTTGTCGGGCGGCCTCGGCCAAGCCGTGGGCAAGATCCCCTGGTATGAGGCCAGCCGACGGTCGATGGACTGGGGATACATCCGCAAGAAGATGGAGAAGCCGAAGTGGAAACGGCGCTACGACAAGGTGAGGTCAGTGAGCGAAGAGCGCCCGTGGGTGGGGATGGCCATGCTGTTCTCGTCGGCGCTGGTCGCCGTGCCGCCACTCGCGATCACCACCGTCTTGGCCGGGCAGCTGCGGTTCAGCCGGCCGCTCTTCTACCTCGCGATCGTGGTCGGCCGCACTCTGCAGTTCGCCGCGCTCCTCGGCGGGGTCAGCTGGCTCACCGACCGCTGACAGCGCTGAGCAGACCTGCGGAAACTGGTCCCGAACGACAGCCGGAAGCAGGTCGCGAGCGTGGTATGTGACCAGTTACGTAGGTGTCGAAGCTGCACCGCTGACGGCTGCGCTCGAAGGAGCTGTGGCGAAACACCTGACTCGAAGGCCAAGGTCGCTCGCCGCAGCTAGACGTCGGTGCTGAAACGAATCGACCCGTCTGCGATGGCGGTGTCACACGCCACCCTGGCGCCGTCGACGAGCACGCAGCCGGCGCCGACGTACGCCCGATCGCCGACCACGGAGTCCCGCAGCACGACGTCGCGGCCGAGCCGCGCGCCTGGCCCGAGCACGGAGTCCACCACCCATGCCCCGGCGCCTACATCCGCCCCGGCGCACACCAGGCTCCCGTCGAGGATGGCGCCAGGCCCGACCCGGGCACCAGGCCCCACCGCGCTGCCCCCGCTCACCGACGCGTCCAGGGAGACAGCCGCGTCCCCGGCGACCCACCGCTCGGCTGGCGGCGACCGATAGGCGGGCGTGGTCACGATGCCGCGCACGACATCAGCCGACCCGCGACACAACGCCTGCGGCGTACCGACGTCCAGCCAGTAGCCAGCCTCTGGATATCCCATCACCCGGCGGCCCTCACTCAGCAGCCGCGGGAACGTCTCCCGCTCCAACGACAGGACCCGGTTCGCCGGGATGTCGTCCATCACCTTCGCGGCGAAGATATAACAGCCGGCGTTGATCTGCCGGGACACCGGGTCGGGCGACTTCTCCGAGAAGGCGGTGACGTTGCCGTGGTGGTCCGTGGGTACGCTGCCGTAGGCTCGCGCGTCGGCCACCTCCACCAGGTGCAAGGTGACCTCGGCCTGGTGCCGCCGATGCAGGTCGAGCTGGGCGCCGAGGTCGTGACCGCTGAGGATGTCGCCGTTCAAGATGACGACCGGGTCGTCGCCGGCGGACTCGAGGTGGCCGCTGACGTTGCGGATCGCCCCCGCGGTGCCGAGCGGCTCGTCTTCGGTGACGTAGATGAGCTCGACCCCCCACGCGCTGCCGGTGCCGAGCACCGGCTCGAACATGTCCGCGTGGTAACTGGTGGCGAGCACGATCCGGCGTACGTCGGCAGCGGCGAGCTTGGCGATCTGGTGCGCCACGAAGGGCACCCCCGCGACCGGCAGCAGGTGCTTGGGCAGGTGCACGGTGAGCGGCCAGAGCCGGGTGCCCAACCCTCCGGCCACGATGACGGCTTCCACACCCCCATTATCCAAGAGACCCTAGTCGAACGAAGCGACGGCTGGCGGGTCCAAGCCCGCCCGCCGCCGCATCGTTGTGTGGAGTCAGACCCTCAATATGCTGAGGATCCGGTCGAGCACGTTGGCCAACCGCAGCTGGGACAGGAGCGACGTCCGGTCCAGCAACCCGACGACAGCACACAGCAGGTTGCCGAGCAGGTTTCCTGGCCCGCTCACGGCGGTGATGGTGAGCACCACTCTGTTGAGGTGCACCTGCAGCCCCAGCAGGTCCAGGTCCAGCGGCCCGAGCACCAGGCGCAGGATGTCGCAGGTCCGCATCGCGGACTGGCCACCCCCCACCGCCATACTCGGAGAGGTTGCGTTGCGCACCGGGATGCTGATCTGCCGGTCGGCACTGCCGACGAAAGAACCGTCGCCGCGGCGAAGAGCCGCTTGCAGCGTGCCGACGGCGTACACCTCGCCGTTCCTGAAGACGAACCGCTTCGGCTCGAACGTTCCCCGAACCACACCAGATCTGCCGAATGTCCCACGGACATTGCTCGTGATCTCGCCTGGCGCCGCCATTGCTTGGCTGGCCTGACTGACTTGCGAGACGGCAGTCTGCGCGGCTGTTGCCACCGACGGCCCTTCGGTTGGTTGGGGTGCGGCTTGCGCACCCGGTACGAGCGCCGCCACCACGGCGACGATCGAGGCTGCGGCGATACCTGTCACGCCGCTCTTGGAGAACTTCATTGCATCACTCCTTCCTGGAGATGGGCCCTATGTACCCCGCAGGCGGGCCGCGCAAACCCGGGAGACCGCCGGACCCTCGCCGTCCACCTATCGTGGTCTGGGTGCGCAGACACTCCCCCACCGTCGTGACGGCGCTCACCGACGCCTTGGCGACCGAGCCCGGCCGTCCACTCGTCACCTTCTACGACGGCGCCAGCGGAGAGCGGGTCGAACTGAGCGTGACGACGTTCGCGAACTGGGTCAACAAGGTGGCCAACCTGGCTGAGGATCTGCTGCTCGATCCCGGAGATCTGGTGGCCGTCGACCTGCCCACCCACTGGTTGTCCACCGTGACTCTGCTCGGCGTATGGGCGGCTGGGATGGAGGTGGTGCTGTCATCGGGCGAGAAGCCATCCACTTCGATCGCCGCAGGCGTGACCACGGGGACGGTGTGTCTCAGTGTGGTCGGGCCGACGGCGACCGCGGACCCCGCCGCCTGGGCAGGACAGGTGGTGGCGTGTTCGCTTCGGCCGTTGGGCGGCCGCTTCTCAGACCCGCTACCCAATGGGTGGCTCGACTTCGCCGCGGAAGTGCCGCCGCAGCCTGACCTGATGGCCAATCCGGCACCAGTGCGACCCGACGACGTGGCGCTGCGCGTTGTGGCGGGTGCGACGTCGCACGCCGAGCTCGTGAAACTGGGGAGGGACACCGCCGTGACGAGTGCGCTGCGGCCTGGCGGCCGGCTGCTCACCGACCTGAACCCGGCCACCCCCGAGGGCGTTGCCGTCGCGCTGGTCGGCCCACTCGTGACCGGCTCATCCGTCGTGCTCCTCGTCAACGCCGACGGCAAGACGAGAGGCGACATCGCCCATCAGGAGCGGGTGACCTGCGAGCGATTCGCCGCGCGCTAGGGTGACCCCCATGACTGTCCTGGTGACCGGCGGCGCCGGCTATATCGGCGCCCATGTCGTCCGGCTGCTGCGCGAGCGTGGCACTGCGGTGGTGGTCGACGATCTCAGCACGGGTGCCCCCGATCGCGTCGGCGACACTCCGCTGGTGCAGATCGACCTCGCGGCCGACGACGCGGTCGAGAAGCTGGTCGCGGTGATGCACGAGTACGGCGTCGCCGCCGTCGTCCACATCGCCGCCAAGAAGCAGGTGGGCGAGTCCGCCGAAAGGCCGGCCTGGTACTACAGCCAGAACGTCGGTGGCATGGCCAACCTGCTGATGGCGATGGAGGCGGCCGACGTCGCAAACCTGATGTTCTCGTCTTCCGCCGCCGCCTACGGCCTGCCCGACGTGCCGGCCGACGTGCTGCTCGACGAGAACGTCGTGTGCAACCCGATCAGCCCCTACGGCAAGACCAAGCTCATCTGTGAGTGGATGTGCCGCGACGCCGCTGCCGCCTGGGGGCTGCGCTGGGCGGGGTTGCGCTACTTCAACGTCGCCGGCGCGGGCTGGCCCGACCTCGGCGACCCGGCCGTGCTCAACCTGATCCCGATCGCGCTGCGGGCGCTGACGAGCGGTGACCAGCCGAAGGTCTTCGGCGGCGACTACCCCACCCCCGACGGCACCTGCGTCCGCGACTACGTGCACATCCTCGACCTGGCCCGCGCCCACCTCGCGACGCTTGACTACCTCCAGCGTGACACCCGGCCGTACGAGCTGTTCAACGTCGGCACCGGCGTGGGCGCCTCGGTCACCGAGGTGCTCGACCAGATCAAGGCGTCGACCGGCTACCGCCTGGACGCACCGGTCATCGAGCGCCGACCCGGAGACCCGGCGATGCTGGTCGCCGACGTCCAACGGATCCGAGACGTGCTCGGCTGGGCCACGACCAAGACGCTGGCCGAGATGGTCGACTCCGCCTGGCAGGCATGGGCGCCCACCCACGGCGAGCCGCCCGTGCCACCTGCCGCGGGCTAGCCGAACAGGTAGCCCGGCCAGTCCGCGGCGACGTAGCGCTGCTTGCCGAAGCCCCCATCGGGCCGCCGCTGACCCGCGGACAGTCCGGGGATGAGCCAAGCCTGCCCGTTCGGTGTCTGTCCCATCAGGTCGGGCCGGCCGTTTCCGGTGAGGTCACCGATGCCGATCACGGCGGTGTAGCGGTCGAAGCCGAGCCCGATCACCTTGGGCTCGTCGAGGCCGCCGGGTCCGTTGCCCGGGTACAGCAGCATCGTGCCCTCGACCGTGCGTACGACGACGTCGGGCGCGCCGTCGCCGTCCCACCGCCCCACCGAGGAGATCGTGGCGCCGTCCGGCAGGTCAGAGCGCATGATGACGCGCCGCCCGAAGCCGTTCCTTGCCCGGCCCGGATAGAGGTAGATGTGGCCGTCGGGTGCCCGCGCCATCAGGTCGGCGTACCCGTCGCCGTCGAAGTCACCCACTGGCGTGACGAGGCTGCGGCCACCCCAGTTCTCCCAGCCGCCGACGCGGGCGCCGAAGCCGCCGCGGCCGTTCCCGGGGTACAGCCACATCAGCCCCGTGCTCTGCTGGCGCGACATCGCGTCCACCTCCCCGTCGCCGTCCCAGTCGCCGACGACCATCACCTTGTTCGTGCCCGGCCACGACGTCGTCCGCTGACGCATCGACGACAGCCAGTTCTGACGGCGGGCCGGCACCAGCACGAGCCTGCCGCCAGGGGTCATTCCCACCAGGTCGGGCCTCCGGTCACCGCTGACGTCGCGGCTCAGGTCGAGCGAAGCGAGCGGGGTCCGCAGACGTGCGATGGGGGCGGACAGTGCCGAGCCTTCGACGTTGGCGAAGATGCGCACGGCCAAGGTGTTGGCGTTTCGGGCCACCACGTCGGGCCGCGCGTCTCCGGTGAGGTCGGACCCGCCGCTGATCAGGTCCTTGTCCGACCAGTCATCCGCCAGCCGCAGCTTGGTCGGGAACCTGCCGGCGCCGTCCCCGAACAGGACCCAGAGCGATCCGTTCCTGCCGTGGCCGAGCACGTCCTCGTGGCCGTCGGCGTCGAAGTCGCCAGCGGGGGCGAGCGATCTGAAGCCCCGGAACGCTTCGATCGCGACCCTGCCGCGACCGAAGGCGCCGGCGCCGTTGCCAGGGTAGAACAGGAGCGAACCGGTGGCGGAGTCCCGCGCCACCACGTCGACGAGTCCGTCCCCGTCCAGGTCGCCTGGTGCGGAGAACAGGTTGGTGTCCGCCCATCGCAGGGTCGGCCTGACGGCGCCGCCGAACGTGCCGTCGCCGGCTCCCGGGTAGATCGCGGTCGACCCGGTGCTCGCCGTACGAGCCATCAGGTCGTTGATACCGTCACCGGTGACGTCACGGGCGCCCACGAGATGCTGTCGGCCCGAGAATTCACGGCCGATTATGCGTCTTTCAAATCCAGGCCGCCCGGTGCCTCGGGCGGCGGCGACCTGGCCGCCACGCCGGGCGGCGAACAACACGTCGGGGCGGTCGTCGCCCACGAAGGAGTGGTACAGGCCGCGGCCCGTGAAGGGACGCTGGTAGCCGGCTGCCCCGTCGATGATCGCCGGGACCTGTGCGTAGAGGTACTGACCAGGGCAGGCGGTCTGGGCGGCGTCTCGGTGCCCGCTGATGGCGTCGAACATCGTCCCGGCGACCGACTGGGTGCCTCGCGGCCGCACCCCGTGCAGGCTGAGCTTCCATGCGTACAGCCGCGCGTAGGCGTCGAGCATCGCCGCGGAAGGGCCTACCTCGTCGAAGTTGCCGATCGCCGAGGCGGCGAAGGAGTTCTCGTTGTAGTCGAGGGTGTGCGCGCCCACGACCGGACGGTCGATACCGCCCGCGCGGCCCTCCCAGATCCGACCGAACCGGTCGATGAGGTAGTTGTACCCGACGTCGCGCCACCCGCGGCTCTGGGTGTGGTAGGCGTAGATCCCGCGGAGGATGGCCGGGACCTCTGCGCGGCTGTAGCCGTTGGAGTTCACGGTGTGATGGACGAACCCGGCGTGCACCTCGCCGTACTCGATGCAGCAGTCACGCAGGCCCTCGTCCGCCCCCCACTCGGCACGCGAGCGGATCCGCGGTTGCGGCGTCGCCGTCGTCGGCGTCTCGCCGGACAAGCTGGCGGCCGCCTTCGGCTCGGCTGCCGGTGCCTCGGTTGCCGAGGCGGAGAGTTCGGTAGACGATGCCGGCGTGGCGGTCGCCTCGGTGCCCGGATCGACGATCGAGATCCGCAAGCCGTTCGGCGCCACGCCGGTGTCGCTGAAGGCCCGCAGCTGTACGTCGTCGACGTCGCCCACCACGAACGGATCGGTCCCGGGTGTGTCGTCGTCGCCCTCGTCGGACGTGGAGCTCGGTCCGTGTTCCTTGTCGTAGACCATGCGGGTCCAACCCGACCAGGAGCCGTCGGTGCGGGTCCGGACCGCGAGCCGGAGGCCGGCTGGCGTCCTGCCGGTCCAGGTGGCCCCGGTCACGGCGAACCCGCTGGCTGGCAACGGCGCGCTGAGCGCGGCATAGGGCTGACCTGCTGAAGCGCTCAGTGCCAACGCCGCCCGGCCGATCTGGCTCACGCCCGGCACCGGGTAGGAGGTCACCGTGGGCTCGATCGGGCCCGTGGGTTCGGGTGAGACGGTGCGGTCGGCGTCGGTCAGGCTGGCCGTCGCGAGAGCGGGGGCGCCGGTGACCGCACCGGCCTGGGTGGCGGAGCCTGGCGCAATCAGGGCGGCGAGGAGCAACCCGACCCACAGTGCGGTCGGTGGACGAGAATGCGGTGAGACGATCGGCACCTGATCTCCAATTGGTTGGCCCTGGGTAGTCACTCAGTCACCAATTGTCACGGACACCCCACCTGGATGGGCGAAAACGGACGAACTACAGCCCAGTAGTTCTCTCCGCCCAACTTGGGATGGGTGAAGAGGACGCTCGCTCGGCCGTCGGTTCCGGCGCTTGAGTCGCGGGGCGACCTCTCGCGCGTGCACTTAGGACCTTTCGCGCGTGCATATGCGACCTCTCGGTGGAGGGAGGGGAAGTGCTGCCAACCAGCCCTCGGGCCCGCGGATGTCGCGCACCCACACGGTTTGGCGAGCACTGACCGCCTAAGTGCGCTCGGGACGCCAACTACTCGCCACAGCAGCGCCGCTGCCGCCGGCTGCGCTCGGAGGAAGCCACGCCGAAACACCTGACACTGCCAAGGTTGCCTGCCGCCGCACTAGAGGCGTGTCACAGTACGCGTGGCTGGCAGCAGACCCGCGCAAACAATTAGCGCCGAGACCGGCATCGTGGATGCGGCCTGCTCCTTCACCGGCCGTTCTCGTCCTCGTCGTCTGAGTCGATGTCGTAGCCGAGGTGCTTGACGGCGTCCGCCGCGGAGCCTTGGAAGGCCACCTTTCCCGCCCGGAGGACCAGGCCCCGGTCGCACACCCGCATCACCTGTCGTGGGCTGTGGCTCACGTACACCATCGTGTGCCCCTCGGCCTTGAGCTCGCTGATCCGCCGCAGGCACTTGCGCTTGAACGGCTGATCGCCGACCGCCAGCATCTCGTCCATCAAGAAGATGTCGCAGTCGGTCTGGATCGCCACCGCGAATGCCAGCCGCATGAACATGCCGGATGAGTAGTGGCGGACGTCCTTGTCCAAGAACTTCTCCATCTCTGAGAAGTCCACGATCGCGTCGAACTTGCGGTTGATCTCGGCCTCGCTCATGCCAAGGATGGCGCCGCTGAGGTAGACGTTCTCCCGACCGCTCAGATCGGGGTGGAACCCGGCGCCGACCTCGATGAGACCGGCAATTCGGCCACGCGTCAACACGTTGCCCTCGTCGGGCAACATCACACCGGACATCAGCTTGAGCAGCGTGCTCTTTCCCGACCCGTT
>JACCUS010000166.1 GCA_013811715.1 Nocardioidaceae bacterium | reverse complement strand
CGGCACCGAGGAGCAGGAGCCGTGTCGGGACCAGCCGCACGCCGAGCACCCGCGGGGTGTCGTCGTCGAGCGCCAACAGGTCGAGCTCGCGGCGGTGGCCGAACAGCAGCGGCGCCACGAGCACGAGCACCAGCGCGAGCGGGACGAGGTGGTCGAAGGTGACGCCGTACGTCGAACCGCGCAGCCAGGTGATCGCCTTGAGCTCGTTGAAGGAGTCTGTGAGCACGACGAGGAAGGTGGTGACCCCGGCGGCGGCTGCGGAGACACCCACGCCGACAAGTACCAGCCTGTCAGCCTGGAGCCCGCCCCGCGCCGCCAAACCGAAGACCAGCGCCGACGATGCCGCAGCACCGGCCAGCGCCGAGCCGGCGATCGTCCAGGTGCCGGCGCCCGCGACGCGGGTGGTGCCGGCCTGGACCGGTCCTCGGTAGCGTTCATGGGCTACTGGCGAGCTGGCAGGGCCGAGACCACCTGAGCCTCATCGACTGGACCCGGTGATCCACAGCACGGTGCCCGCCATGCGGCTGGGTGGCCGTTAGAGGGTGAGGCGTTCGATCTGCTGGCTGGTCAGATCTGCGATCAGCTCGAAGTCCTTGTCCAGATGAAGGACGATGCGGTTGCTGAGCTCGGCGGTGGCCGCGATCAGCAGGTCTGGAATCGACGGCGCCCGGTGCTGTCCGCGTTCGGCCAACCGTCTTTGGACCTCGATGGCACGATCCTCGATGGCAGGCGTCGCATACTCGACGTTCATGGCGGAGACAGGTGGAGTGCCCAGCACTCGGGCCAAGTCACGGCTGGTGCGCGCGGAGTACCCGACCTCGAGCAACGTCACTGCGGTGATGTGCACCAGTCTGCGCTCGATGCGGTTGGCCCAGTGTTCTGCGTCCGGGCTTGCGCCCAGCCTTACCAAAGCAGACTTGTCGATCAGCCAGGAGGGGTCGCTCATGACCAGGCGTCGGTCATCACGTCATCGTCAGCCAAATCGGGGATGCTCTGGGCGAACGCCACCAGATCGGCGGCAGTCACCGCCGTGACCGTTCGTCGGGCAACCTGCTGCAGTTGGCGGCGAAGGTGTTCGGTGCGCGATATGCCCAACCGAGCAGCGTGCTCGTCGAGCAGTGCCAGATCCTCGGCGGGGAAGTTGCGGATCAAGACATCAGGCATGACAGCCTCCTAGATATCTGATGATATCAAAGGTGGGGTTGCGCAGCGCGGGCCGTGGCCGGGCTAGCGCGCTGACGCCGACGCCCGCACCGCCTCCTGCGCCGCGACTGGCGCCCAGGGGTCGCCCTCGACATGCAGCTCGGGCAGCCAGTGCAGCCACGACGGCAGGTACCAGTTCCATCGGCCGAGCACAGCCATCGCGGCCGGCACGATGACCATCCTGATGAGGGTGGCGTCCACCAGCAGCGCTACCCCCACGCCAAAGCCCATCTGCTGGAACATCACGAGGTCGCCCGTGGCGAAGCCGGCGAACACAACGACGATGATCAGCGCCACCCCGGTGATGATCCGACCGGTGGCCGCGATCCCGTGCACGACAGCGTCGACGGTGTCACCGCTGTCGGCGTACCGCTCGCGGATCCGGGTGAGCAGGAAGACGTGGTAGTCCATCGACAGTGCGAACAGCACCGAGAACAAGAACACCGGCACCCATGCCTCGACCCGCTCCACCTGCTGGAAGCCCAGCAGGTCTGCTCCATAGCCCTTCTGGAAGACCAGGACCAGCAGCCCGTACGCCGCACCCACCGAGAGCAGGTTGAGTACGACGGCAGTCGCCGACAGCACGAGCGAACGGAACACCACCGTCAGCAGGATCAAGCTCAACCCCAAGACGAACGCCAGCACGATCGGCAGCCAGTAGTTGATCAGCTCCGAGTAGTCGATGTTCTCCGCCGTCTGACCGCCGACGAGCACCTCGGCGTCCGTCCCGGCGAAGGCCGCCGGGATGAGGTCTGTGCGCAGCCGCTCCACGGCGCCGCGCGCCTGTTCGTTGTCGGGGTCGCCGACAAGGGGGATGCTCATCAGCACCACTCGCCCGTCAGGGGACGGCTGACGTTGCGGCGGGCCGAAGTCGGCGTCGTCGGCTCGGCAGAGTTCACGTCGCCGGAGACCACCACCCGAGGCGGGTCGGCGCTGGCGTTGCGGGGGAAGCTGCGCTCGAGGCCAAGAACCCCGCCTTGGAGAAGGTCCCGTCCGGCAGCGAGCTGACACCAGCGGTTCCGGTGCGCAGGTCCAGCACCGGGACGGCCGCTGCGACCAGGATGAGCACGCCGGCGGCGAGCGCCGCACCGGGGCGTCGTACGACGGCGCCGACCGCCCGGGTCCACAAGCGGCTCTCGGCGGCGCGCTGGCGCCCGAAGAACGGCAGCCGCAGCGCGTCGACCCGGTCCCCGAGCAGCGACAGCATGGCGGGTAGCAGCGTCAAGGCGGCCACCATCGTGATCAGGCCGACGATGATCGCGCCCAAGGCCAGGCTGCGCAAGATGGTGTCGGGCACCAGGAGCAGCCCCAGCAGCGCCACCACGAAGGAGCTTCCGCTGAACAGGACGGCGTTGCTGGCGGTTCCGCCGGTCGCCACGATCGCCTCGAGCTTCTCCTGCCCCTTGAGGCGCTGCTCGCGATAGCGGGACAGCACGAAAAGGCTGTAGTCGATGCCGAGCGCGAGCCCCATCGCGGTGATCATGTTGACGATAAAGAACGAGAGCGTCGTGACCTGCCCGACCACGGCGGACGCCCGACCGCCACGACGATGGACACGATGGCGATGCTCATCGGCACCAGCGCGGCGACCAGGGCCCCGAAGACGAGCAGCAGCACGACGAGCGCCGCGGGCAGGCCGATCTGCAGCTCGCCCTTCTCCAGGTCGTGGGCGGCGAGCTCGTTGAAGTCGTGGTCGAGGGTGAATTCGCCGGCGATGGCCACGTCGAAGGCCGGGTCGGCGTCCGCGGCGCTCACCTCGTCGAGCACGGCTTCGATGCCGTCCTCGGGGTCATCCCCGAGCGTCAACGTCATCGCAACCGCGTGCCCGTCCCGGGAGATCGCCGGCCCGGCTTCGGCCGAGTAGGGGTCGCTGACGATCCGCGTCGCGCCGGTGTCTTCCACGGACGACCGGACTCCGGCGACGAACTCCCGGAACGTCTGCTCCTCGGCCGTCAGGTCCGCCGAGTGGATGACGACGCCCTCGTCGATCTGGTTGCGTTGGGAGAAACTGTCGGAGATCAGCTCATCTGCGCGCACCGAGTCCGGGCGGGTCGTGATGTTGGCATCTGTGGTGAGGGCCGACCCCCAGCAGCGCCGCGATGGCCCCGATGGAGGCCACCAGCGCCAGCCCCCACCCGGCGAGCACTCGCCATGGGTGCAGGGCCGAGACGCTGGCCAACCGTTGAGTGAGCGACATGGCCCCCACCTACTCTCACAAGTCGTCACGGGCGGCTCGGGCACCGCCCTTGACAAAGGTACTCACACCCCTCAACCCCAGAGCCCTACCCGCCGCCGAGACGCCGGACGGGATCGCTGTCACACAAGGTGATGATGCGTCACTGACTGTTCACTTTTCCTGTGTTGGGACTCATCCGTTCGGACCATCTTTTGGGGACTTCACGCGAAACCGCTCCAGTCGAGGCGGACGGGGTCATACGTTCATGACGCGCCCAACTGGTTGGCGCTATTGGTGCCTCGGAGGTCTCCCATGATTCGTAGTCTCAAGACCGCAGCGGCCGTGGCCGCAGTCCCCGTGCTGCTCTTCGCGACCGCGGGGGTAGCCGTCGCCGACAACATCCAGGACACTATCGAAGGCACAGGTGCCTTGAGTCTGGTTGCCGGGTCGACGACTGGCGGCACTGCTGGTGTGAGGGTCGTCGGCAACAACAGTGACGGTGCAACGAAGGACGAAGGATGCAACTGGGACGCAGGTGAGTCACCCCTTGTGCTGGACGTCGTCACGCCGACCGGTGTCACGGCCACGCCAGACCCGCTCAGCCTCACGACGTGCGGAAACCTCGGCGAGGTGTCGGTCACCTTCACAGCGAGTGCCTCCGCGGTGAGCGGCACCGCAACGGTCGCCATCATCTCGACACCCGCTGGCGGCGGCGGCTACACCAATCAGGTCAGCATTCCGATCACCATCTCTCAGCCGCCAAACACCAAGCCGTCGGTTTCGGTCAGCGGTGTCACCGACGGTGCCGAGTACGAGATCGGCTCCGTCCCGCCTGCCCTGTGTGACGTTACCGACGCCGAGGATGGCGACAGCCAGCACGCGGCGACCCTCACCGGCATTTTGTCGCATGGCCTGGGCAGCCAGGCCGCCACCTGTGACTACACCGACGCCGGTGAGCTGGCGGCAGACACCCAGACCGCCACGTACACAGTGGTGGATACCGGCGACCCCACCATCAGCCACTCACTCAGTGGTAGCGGCCCCAACAGCAACGGCTGGTACA
>JACCUS010000137.1 GCA_013811715.1 Nocardioidaceae bacterium | reverse complement strand
TCTACTCCCCCTGCCTGACCACCGAGTGCGTCGAGGGTTCCTCTGACTTCGGCCAGCCGTTCAGCTGGTGGCAGCTGTCGCCCGCGCTGCTCATCTTGATCTTCCCGCTGGGATTCCGGATGACCTGCTACTACTACCGCAAGGCCTACTACCGCGCGTTCTGGCTGTCGCCGCCGGCCTGCGCGGTGGCCGAGCCACACGGCAAGTACACCGGTGAGACGCGGCTGCCGCTGATCCTGCAGAACATCCACCGCTACTTCTGGTACGCCGCCGTGGCGGTGGTCGCCGTCTTGACGTTCGACGTGGTGCTGGCGTTCCGTAATGCCGAGCACGAATGGGGCCACATGGGGCTTGGCACGTTGATCCTGCTCGTCAACGTGGTGCTCCTCTGGATCTACACCCTGTCGTGCCACTCCTGCCGCCACATCGTCGGCGGACAGCTACGCCACTTCTCCAAGCATCCGCTGCGCTACAAGATGTGGACCTGGGTCTCCAAGCTCAACCGCAGCCACGCCCTGTACGCCTGGCTCTCCTTGTTCTCGGTGGCGATCGCCGACTTCTACGTATACCTGCTCGCCACCGGCAGGTTCGACGATCCGAGGTTCTTCTAGGCATGTCTCCTCCGATGAGCCAGACCCCCAGCGGCCGGCACCCGATGACCGGCAACCTGATGACCGACGAGGCCGCCGTCGAGGGACACGGCTTCGAGGAGCACGAGTACGACGTCGTGGTGGTCGGCGCGGGCGGAGCCGGCCTCCGCGCCGCGATCGCGGCCAACGACGCCGGCGCCAGAACAGCGATCGTGTGCAAGTCGCTGCTCGGCAAGGCGCACACCGTGATGGCCGAGGGTGGCATCGCCGCGGCAATGGGAAACGTCTACGCCGACGACAACTGGCAGGTCCACTTCCGCGACACGATGCGCGGCGGGAAGATGCTCAACAACTGGCGGATGGCCCAGCTGCATGCCCAGGAGGCCCCCGAGCGGGTGCTCGAGCTCGAGGAGTGGGGTGCGCTGTTCGACCGCACCGGCGACGGGCTGATCTCCCAGCGCGACTTCGGCGGGCACCGCTTCGCGCGGCTCGCCCACGTCGGCGACCGCACCGGCCTGGAGATGATCCGTACCCTGCAGCAGCGAGCCGTTGCGCTCGGCATCGACGTGTTCATGGAGTGCACGATCACGGAGGTCTTCAAGGATTCCGGCCGGGTCAGCGGGGCGTTCGGCTACTGGCGTGACACCGGCCGGTTCATCGTGTTCAAGACCCCCAGCGTCGTGCTCGCCACCGGCGGCATCGGCAAGTCCTACCAAATCACCAGCAACTCCTGGGAGTACACCGGAGACGGCCACGCCCTGGCCCTGCGCACGGGTGCGTCCTTGATCAACATGGAGTTCGTGCAGTTCCACCCGACCGGGATGGTCTGGCCGCCCTCGGTGCGCGGCATCCTCGTCACGGAGTCGGTGCGCGGCGACGGCGGTGTGCTGCGCAACTCCGAGGGCAACCGGTTCATGTTCGACTACATCCCGGAGTACTTCAAGGCCGAGACCGCCGACACCGAGGACGAGGCCGATCGTTGGTACGACGACAAGACCAACAACCGCCGCCCGCCCGAGCTGCTGCCGCGTGACGAGGTCGCGCGGGCCATCAACACCGAGATCAAGGCCGACCGCGGGTCTCCGCACGGCGGTGTGTTCCTCGACATCGCCTCCCGGCGGGACGCCGAGTTCATCCAGCGGCGGCTGCCGTCGATGTACCACCAGTTCAAGGAGCTGGCGGACGTCGACATCACCGCCGAGCCGATGGAGATCGGCCCGACCTGCCACTACGTGATGGGTGGCGTGGAGGTGGACGCCGACACCGGCGCCAGCCGCGTCGAGGGCCTGTACGCGGCGGGTGAAGTCGCCGGTGGCATGCACGGCTCCAACCGGCTCGGGGGCAACTCACTGTCCGACCTGCTGGTCTTTGGTCGCCGCGCCGGCCTCAACGCCGCCTACTACGCCGAGCGGTCACGCGCCCGACGACCGAAGTTCACCGACGCCCAGGTCAAGGCCGCCTCGGTGGATGCCGTGGCGCCGTTCTCGGCGGAGGGTGAGGAGAACCCCTACACGATCCAGCACGACCTGCAAGACATCATGCAGCGGCTGGTGGGCATCATCCGCAAGTCCGAGGAGCTGGCCGAGTCGCTCGTCGAGATCCGGGCGCTCAAGGAGCGCGCGAAGAACCTGGCCGTCGAGGGAAACCGCCAGTACAACCCCGGGTGGCATCTCGCCCTCGACCTGGCCAACATGCTGGTCGTCTCCGAGTGCATCGCCAAGGCGGCGCTGGAGCGCCAGGAGTCGCGGGGAGGCCACACCCGCGACGACTTCCCCGGGCCCGACCCGATGTGGGGCGGCCTCAACCTCGTGCTCACGTTGGCCGGCGACGACCAGGTCGAGCTCAAGCACCAACCGCTGCCTGTGCTCCCTGATGAGCTGCAGCGGCTCTTCGAGGCGCAGCAATGACGGGCCGGACGATGACCGGCCCGACGACGAATGGGGTGAGCTGATGGGTTACGACCTGAACCTACGGGTGTGGCGCGGGGACCGGTCCGGTGGCGGGCTCGGCGACTACGTCGTACAGGTCGAGGAGGGCGAGGTCGTGCTCGACGCCATCCACCGGCTGCAGGCGACCCAGGTCGGCGACCTGGCCGTCCGCTGGAACTGCAAGGCCGGCAAGTGCGGGTCGTGCAGCGCCGAGATCAACGGCCGGCCGCGGCTGATGTGCATGGCCCGGCTCGCCGACTTCGAGCCCGACGAGGCCATCACGGTGACGCCGATGCGCAGCTTCCCCGTCATCCGGGACCTCGTCACCGACGTGTCGTTCAACTACGAGAAGGCCAAGGCGCTACCAGCGTTCGCGCCGACCCCCCGCGACGCCGACGGCAAGCGTCGGATGATGCAGGTCGACGTCGAGCGGGGCCAGGAGTTCCGCAAGTGCATCGAGTGCTTCCTGTGCCAGAACGTCTGCCATGTCGTGCGGGACCACGACGACAACAAGGAGGCGTTCGCGGGGCCGCGGATGTTCATCCGGTACGCCGAGCTCGACATGCACCCGCTCGACACGAACGACCGGCGCAAGCTCGCCCAGGACGCCGCCGGGCTCGGCATGTGCAACATCACCAAGTGCTGCACCGAGGTCTGCCCGGAGGGCATCAAGATCACCGACAACGCGATCATCCCGATGAAGGAACGCGTGGTGGACCGCAAGTACGACCCCGTCACCTGGCTCGGCTCGAAGATCATGCGGCGCGGCGGCGCCAGCCGCGAAGAGGTCCGAGAGCGGCCCGGCCCAGCGTAAGGAAGCCTGACCTGCCGCGCATCCCGCCGCACGATCCGACTGTGAGGCTGCCATGGCGACGTGTTGAGTCTCATCGATGGCATACCCTGGCTGCATGGCTGGACTTCTGACCGACGACCAGGTCGCCGAGGCCCTGCATGGCGCCCTCTCCGCGTGGACCCAGCAGGACAAGTCGATCGTCCGGACGGTCGAGGCCGGCTCCTTCTCCGACGGCATCCGGCTGGTCGAGCAGGTGGCGGTGGTCGCCGAGGAGATGAACCACCACCCCGACATCGACATCCGGTACACCACCATCACGTTCCGGCTGTCGACCCACTCGGCGGGCGGGCTGACCGCGAACGACCTGCGGCTGGCCGCCGAGATCGACCGGTTGGCCGACTCGCCTGGCACGTAAGGCGCTACGCCGGCCCACCACCCAGTTCGCCGAAGTAGCGGCGGGCCATGTGTGTGACGAACCGGTACACCGCATCCTCCACCGGCGCCAGCGGCCCCGGCCGGTAGTGCGGTGAGCGCAGCCCGCGTTGCACGCTCTCGCAGGCGGCCCAGTCCTGCCGGTTGGTCAGGTCCCAGAAGTCGACGGCGTACGACGGGTCGAACCCGTCTCGGTCCACCGCCTCGGCCGGGAACGCCCATGAGCACTCGACGTGGGTCAGATCGGCGCTGAGCGGGGTCAGCAGGTGGGTCATCACGTAGTCGGGGTGCGCGCTGATGAGGAGGTTCGGGAGCACCGCGACGTACACGACGGTGCGTCGCTCGTGCTCGCCGAGCCGGGCGATCGTGGCGCCGCCGCTGCGGCCGTCGAGCGACATCGTGTCGACGCCCTCCTTGAGCTCCATCCAGCCGCCCACCCAGTCGCCGTCGCCGTCGAGGTTGGCGCCGCTGTGAGGCGGGCTCACCTTGCACAGCTCGGGGTGGATCATCGGGCAGCCGAACATGTGTAGACTACAGATATGCGAGCGTTTGTGTACCTCCGACAAAGCCTGGACCGGGCTGGCACCAGCGCGGCCGTCGACCGCCAGCGCGAGGACTGCCTCAAGCTCTGCGCCGAGCGCGGCTGGGAGGTCGCACACGTCTACGTCGACAACGACGTGTCGGCATCATCGCGCAAGCCACGCCCGCAGTACGTCAAGATGCTCACCGCGATCGAGAGCGGCGACGCCGAAGTGCTGGTCGCCTGGCATGTTGACCGGCTCACGCGCAAGATCACAGACCTAGAGCACCTGATCGAGCTGGCGCAGGCGACCGGGTTACGCATCTCCACCGTGACCGGAGACCTCGACCTG
>JACCUS010000135.1 GCA_013811715.1 Nocardioidaceae bacterium | reverse complement strand
GCGGGCGAGCCGACTCGTAGGCCGGATTCTGTTGGGGGCGGATCCTCGCGGAGTCCGCCCTGAGCAGCCATCCATCTGCGCGCATCGTCACCGATGCGCTCATGCGACCGACCCGCAGACTCAGGCGGGCAACCCTCTCGGTCCTCCGAGGACGACCGGCGTCTGCGCGGGCACCGAGGCATTGCTCCGGCGCCCTTCTTGGTCTTGCTCCAGGTGGGGTTTACCCAGCCGCCCCGGTCACCCGGTGCGCTGGTGGTCTCTTACACCACCGTTTCACCCTTACCCGCACCCCGACCGAGGTCGGAGCCGCTGGCGGTCTGTCTCTGTGGCACTGTCCCGCGAGTCACCTCGGATGGGCGTTACCCACCACCTTGCCCTGCGGAGTCCGGACCTTCCTCAAGGGCTGTACGTCGTACAACCTCCCGCGGCCGCCCGGTCGGCTCGCCCGCAGCACACCAGGCTACCGGCCCGGCGGTGGCCACGTCGCCAACTGTCTCAACGATCCCACCGTGGCGTAGCTCCGGCCCCGCCGGGGCGGATCGTGCGTCCGGCTGCAACGAAGCACGGCGCTGGCGCGTATCGGGTGTGTGAGAGTGATCCAGGAGGTGCGCCAAATGGGGCACGAGGACGCGTCGGCCGAGTCGTCGACCGACGGCTTCGAGACTTGGGTCGCGGCTCGGGGTCCGGCGCAGCATCGTCAACGCGAGCATCTCGCGCTGGCGCAAGGCCCACCGGGCCGTCAGCGCCGACCCGGCCACGTTCACGGCTGCTGACTGGCGCCCCGTTCCGACGGTGTCACACCTGACCTCTGCCCAACCCAGCGAAAGGTGAGGTGTTGAGCCTCTCCTGCGACCGACGCCGCCGTCGGCTCAGTCGGCCGGGCCCTGCTCGGTGCCGTTGTCTTCCTGGCAGGACCACTTGGCGTTGCGCTTGGCCTGGTGCTTCGCCTTGTGCTTGGCCGGATGCTTGTCGACGCTCAGCCCGGGCGGCGTAAAGCAGCCCCAGTGCATGCGGTGCCCGAGGTGCAGGCCGGTGCCATGGCCGGGGGGCCACTTCTCGTGCTTGTCTGCGCGACCGAGGTGCAGGCCGTGGTCCTTGCCCTGCTTGGCCTTGTGGTCGTCGTGCCCGAGGTGCAGGCCGTGGTCCTTCCCGGACTTGGCCTTGTGGTCGTCGTGCCCGAGGTGCAGACCGTGGTCGTGCCGCAGACCTTGACCTTCGGGCCTGCCGTTGTGATCACGATCCGCAGCGGCCACCGCGGGCATGGAGGGCTGCTCCCAGGCAGCAGCGGTAACGCCCGCTCCCGCCAAGAGCACGGTGGCGGCGAGAGCGAGGACCTTTCGCGGGACCTGCACGGCTCACTCCTTGACTGACGACGTCTCTTTATCCCACCTTTGGCGTCACGGCGCCATCCTCCGATCGGGTGCCGATCGATCCGACTGTGGCGTGGCCCCGGCCCCTGGGAGTCAGATCGGTGCGCCTAGAGGCGCGGCGGACGGACCCTCAGGTCAGCTCGAAGCGGACGACGCGCTGCGCACGGTTGGCCTCGACGAGCCTCACCTGCACCTTCTGACCCAGCGGGAGCGCACCGTTCGGCGCGGTCACCGACGCCTCGACGGCCGGCCCCGCGAGCATCACCGAGCCAGTCGTCGGGTCGCCCTCGTCAGTCTCGGTGATCACCCCGGTGAACATCTGCCCCACCCGAGACTCCAAGATCCCCGCCTCCACCAGGCTCAGGATCGCTCCCTCGAACTGGCGTGCCCGCTGGTCGGACTCCTGCATCTCCTTCGGCAGACCTCGCAGCTTGTCGCGCACCCAGGCCGGCACATCCCGATCCGCGCACAGGGCGACACAGACCTCCCCGGCGTAGCGGTCCACCAGCCGCCGCAGCGGCGCCGTCGTGTGGGCGTACTCCTCGGCGATGGCGGCGTGCTCGACGTGTTCGGGGACGCCGCCATCGAAGGCGAGGTAACCGGCGCCGCGGAACAGCGCCATACCCGCGTTGAGCATCGCCGCACCAGCCGATGTGTTGGGGTCGACCGAGCGCACGAAGTCGGCGTAACCGATGTCGGGGTCCCACACAAGTTGCAAGGCGGCGGCAGTACGGCGCAGCCGGGCGACCGCCCGACCGGGTGCCGGCGGCAGCGTCCGCACGATCCCGACTTCGCCGTACAGCATGATCTCGGCGGCCCCCATCCCGGTCAACAACGAGATCTGGGCGTTCCACCGCTCGACCGGTAACAGCTCGCGGTAGGCGAGAGCCCATCCCTCGTCGCTGACCACGACCTCCTGCTCCGGCAGCGCGACGCTGATGCCGCCACGCTCCTGCTCGAGTGCGAGCCGCCGTTCCCCCACCTCCCGCAGCAGCCGGAACATCTCATCCGCTGCGCAGGCGTCGACCTGCTTCTGCGCGGCGACGTAGTCGAGCTGGGCGCGGCTCCGCACCCTGGCCCGCTCGACGAACACCTTGACCGCGTCACCGGTCGCGTCGAGGTCGATGGTCCACAGCAGCGCTGGGCGCACCTGATCCGGAAGCAGGCTCGCCGCTCCCTCGGACAGCACCGGCGGGTGCAGCGGGACTCGGTGCTCGGGAGCGTAAAGCGTCTGCCCGCGCTTATGTGCCTCGACGTCGATCGGACCGCCCGGCTCCACGAACGCGGCCACGTCAGCGATCGCGTAGCCGACGCGGTAGCCGGCGCCGCTGCGCTCGATGTGCATGGCCTGGTCGAGATCCTTCGAGCCCGCAGGGTCGATGGTCACGAACGGGATGTCGGTGCGGTCCAGCTCGGGCATCACGGGGTTGGCGGCCGCCCGCTCTGCCGCAGACAGCACCTCGGGCGGGAACTCGCGGGCGATGCCGAGCTGCTCGTCGATGGCCCGGATGTCCTCGGCAAAGCCCGAGCCGTCGGTGCTCTGCAGGTTGACGGTACGTCGCGGCACGACGCCCTCCCCTCTCGCCCATGCAGGCTGGTCACTCACCCATAGTCCGGCTCCCTCACCACCCTATCCACCTCACCGACGTCGGCGCTCAACGCCAACGGACGCTCTGGCCTGGACGTCGCCCGCATGCAAGTGCAACCCTGTCAACTACAGGCGACCAACCAGAACGGAGCGGGCCGTGAGCGAGCGCAAGCAGCACAAGATCATGTTGACCGAGGACGAGATGCCGACCCGTTGGTACAACGTGCTGCACGACCTGCCGACACCACCTCCTCCCGTGCTCCACCCGGGCACCGGTCAGCCTGTCGGGCCGGACGACCTGGCCCCGCTCTTCCCGATGGATCTGATCATGCAGGAGGTGTCGACCGACCAGTACGTCGACATCCCCGAGGAGGTGCTGGACGTCTACCGGCTGTGGCGGCCGAGCCCGCTGTTTCGGGCACACCGCCTGGAGCAGGCTCTCGACACCCCGGCACGCATCTACTACAAGTACGAAGGCGTCTCACCGGCCGGATCGCACAAGCCCAACACCGCGGTGCCACAGGTCTACTACAACGCGAAGGCCGGGATCAAGAAGCTGTCCACGGAGACGGGCGCCGGTCAGTGGGGCACAGCGTTGGCGTTCGCGTGCTCACAGTTCGACGTGGAGTGTGAGATCTGGCAGGTCCGGGCGTCGTACGACCAGAAGCCCTACCGGAAGATCATGATCGAGACCTTCGGCGGCACCATCCACCCGAGCCCGTCCGCCCTGACGGAAGCGGGCCGCTCCATCCTCGCCAAGGACCCCGACTCGACGGGCTCACTCGGGATCGCGATCAGCGAAGCCGTGGAGGTGGCGGCCAAGGACCCGACCATCAACTATGCACTTGGCAGTGTGCTCAACCACGTACTGCTCCACCAGACGATCATCGGGGAGGAAACCCTGCTGCAACTCGCCCAGGTGGGTGAGCAGGCCGATCTCATCGTCGGCTGCACGGGCGGTGGGTCGAACTTCGGCGGTCTCATGTTCCCCTTCCTCCGTGAGAGATGGGCCGGCGCGATGAACCCGGTGATCCGGGCGGTCGAGCCGGCGGCTTGCCCCTCGCTGACCCAGGGCACGTACGCGTACGACTTCGGCGACACGATCGGCATGACCCCTCTGATGAAGATGCACACACTCGGCCATGACTTCATCCCCGATCCGATCCACTCGGGCGGACTGCGTTACCACGGGATGAGCCCGCTGATCAGCCATCTGTACGAGGACAAGCAGATCGAGGCGGTCGCCAAGCCGCAGTCGGAGTGCTTCGCCGCCGGCGTTCTGTTCGCCCGCACCGAAGGCATCGTGCCCGCGCCCGAGCCGACCCACGCGCTCGCCGCCACCGTCGAGGAGGCACTCCGCTGCAAGGAGTCCGGCGAGGAGAAGGTCATCCTCACGGCGTTGTGCGGACACGGGCACCTCGACCTCGCCGCCTACGACGCCTTCCTCTCCGGCACCATCGAGGACCACGACTGGAACGACGCCAACACCCAGGCATCGGTCGCGGCAGCCCTCGAGAAGCTCCCCGTCCTCTCCTCCTGACAGCCGTCACGTACCGGCAGCGTCACGGCATGGCCGAGAACTGCCGCAGCGTGACGGCACCCGATGCGTAGAACGACAGCGTGGTCAGCGAACCGGGCGGGACCTGCATCCGATTGACCGACGCCAGCGGCGCATCCAGGCAGTAGCGCACCGCCAGCCTTATCGGGCTGACATGGCTCACGACCACCACCTTCCTCTCGGTGTACGTCGCCACCGTGTCGACCAGCGACTCCTCGACCCTGGCCTGCACCTCGACGATGGACTCCCCGCCTGGTGGACGCACCTCCGTCGACGTCGCCCAGGCGCCGAGCTCGTCGGGCCAGCGCTCTTCCACCTCCGACCAGGTGAGACCGTCCCACTGCCCGTAAGCGCACTCGCGGAAGCCGTCGTCGACCACGACCGGCAGCCCGAGAGCCTTCGACATGAGTTCGGCAGTCTCGCGGGTTCGCCGCATCGAAGACGTGACGATCGCGTCAGCGCCACCGTCGGCGAGCACTGCCTCGGCTGCTCGCTCTGCCTGTGCCCGACCGTCGTCGTTGAGGCAAAGGTCCTGCCCGCCGAAGCCGGAGAACCTCTTCGCCACCGTGTGGTCCGTGAGCCCGTGTCGCAGCAAGATGAGCGTCGTCGCGGCACCGAGCTGCCCACCCCAGTCCCAGCGGGGGTTGGTCGCCGCCGTGGTGCGACCGGCAGTCGGCGGCTGCCCAACGACGTACACCTCACCACGCGCCGCGGCGTCCATCGCTGCGTTCGCCAACCGGTCGGCATGTGCGTTCTGCTCCCGCGGCACCCAGGTCCACACCGTGCCGAATGGGGCCAGCCGCTGCGCCGAGATCGCCAGCGGACGCATGTCCGGGTGCTTGACTTTCCAGCGACCGGCCATCTGCTCGACGACGAGCTTGGAGTCCATCCGGACCTCGAGCAGCGCATCCGGCGTGTGCTTCTGGTAGAGCTCCAGCCCGGCGATCAGCCCCCGGTACTCCGCGACATTGTTGGAGGCGCGTCCGATCGACGTGGCGGCTTCGGCGATGACGTCGCCGCTCTCGGCGTCACGCAGCAGGGCGCCGTAGCCGGCCGGTCCGGGGTTTCCGCGCGAGCCGCCGTCGGCCTCGATGACGACACTCGGGTGCTGTGACAAGGCCGATCAGACTCCGGAGTCCGTCGTGCGGACCAGGATGCGGCTGCACTCCTCGCAGCGCACGACCTCGTCGCCCGGCGCCACTGCGATCCGCGCCAGCTCCGCAGCGCCCACGTCGAGGCGGCAGCCGCCGCACCGCTTCTGATGAAGCGCGCCGACGCCGACACCACCCAGCTGCACCCGCAGCTTGTCGTACAGCGTCAGCAGGTCGGCCGGAATCTGCTCCGCCAGCAGCTTGCGCTCCGCTTCGGCAGCGGCCCGTTTCTCCCCCATCTCGGCGACCGAGACCTCCCGGCTCGACTGCTGTTCGGCCTCGCGGGCGTCGATCTCGTCCAGCTCCCTGGTAAGCGAGTCGAACTCTTGCTGGGCCTGCTCGAGACGTTCCATCACCTCGAGCTCGGCGTCCTCCAAGTCGCTGATGCGTCTGGCGAGCGTCTCGGTCTCGTGCTGCATGGCCTGCAGCTGTTTGGGGTCGCCGACGAGTCCGGCTCGGATGCGCTCCGCGTTGCGGGCTCGACGCGCCTTGACCTGCTCGACGTCGGCGTCGGCCTTGCGCTGCTCGCGGGCCAGGTCGCCGACCGCCGTCTGCGCCTTGCCGTGGCGAGCGCTCACATCGGTACGCCGCTCGGCCAGGTCAGCGAGCGCAGCGACCTCCGGCAGTGTTTTCAGCCGATGCTCCAGCCGATCGATCGTCGAGTCGACCTCTTGCAGGTCGAGCAGTTGCCGCTGGGCGAATGGGTCGGCTTTCAGCGTCGGCTCCTCATCACTGGGTTGCACCGCCGGTGGCGCGGTAGTTCCACGGATCGGTGCAGATCCGCGACACCTCCGACTCGATCGTACGGCCGCTCTCGGCCAACGCCCGCGTCAGTGCCCGCTGGGCCACCGGCAGCCAGGTCCACTCGGCAGACCAGTGCGGTACGTCGACCAGGGCTGGCGCGTCGGCGTACTCGCGAAACTCCGAGGCCGGGTGGTGACGCAGGTCAGAGGTCACGTAGACGTCGACGCCGCGCAGCCGGGCGGCGTCGAGCATGAAGTCACCCGACCCTCCAACCACCGCGACGGTCTGCACCTTCCGGTCGAGATCTCCGGAGACGCGGGCACCCACACCCGTCGGTGGCAACGCAGCAGCCACCGACTCGGAGAACTCCCGTAGCGACACCGGTTCGGACAGCAAGCCGACCCGACCGGTCCCACGGTCGACCGACCACGCCGCGAGCTCGAAGACGTCGAACGCCGGCTCCTCGTAGGGGTGTGCCGCGCGCAGTGCCCTGACCACCGCGCCGCGAAGGTGCCGGGCCATGACCATCTCGACCCTCGCCTCGTCGACGACCTCGATCTCGCCGGGGCTGCCGATCGTCGGGATGGCGGCCGCGCCTGGCCGGTACGTGCCCTCACCCGGCGTCAGGAACGCACAGCGGTCGTAGTCGCCGATCTGGCCGGCCCCGGCGGCGGCCAACGCATCGACGAGTCGCTGAGCATCCGGATGTGGCACGAACGTGGCGATCTTGTCCAGCGGGTCGGCCCCGTCGGGATCCAGCGGCTCGAGGTCGGTGAGACCGAGCGCCAACGCCATCGACTCGCTCACCCCATCGGGAGGCGAGTCGGCGTTGGTGTGCGCGACATACAACCCGACCCGATGCGAGATCAGGTCGTGGATCACCCGCCCCTTCGGGGTGGTCGCGGCCACCGAGCTGACGGCTCGGAAGAGCAGGGGGTGATGCACGACCAGCAGGTCCGCGTCTGCCTTGACCGCCTCGTCGACGACCGACTGCACCGCGTCGACCGCGAACCAGATCTTGCGCACCTCGGCGGACGGGTCTCCGACGACCAGGCCGATCGGGTCACCGGGCTCGGCCCACCGCGGCGGGTACAGCGACTCGATCGCCCGGACCACGTCGGCCAGCGTCGCGGGAATCGTCACGGCGCAAGGGTATCGGTGGGCGCAGCAGGGATCGAACCTGCGACCACCTCCTTGTAAGGGAGGTGCTCTACCGCTGAGCTATACGCCCCAGAGCCAGCCGCTCCAGAATGGGGGCAAGACTAACCCCGCTACAGGAGGCCGCGGCCAAGCCGTCGGGCGGCCGGGGCGAGGCGCCGACGACCCGGCTGCATGCCCAACCAATTGACGCGACCGCCAACGTCTCGGTTCGCTGGCGGTCGCGTCTGAGGTAATAACAGCACCACGGCGGGTCACTCGCCACCGGTTTGGCAATAATTTGCCAACATCTTGATGAACTCAGCCGATCTCGGCCAGCGCCTTGCGATATTCGCCGGTATTGCGTGCTTGTGAAACCGCGCTCTCGACCCGCCAGCGGAGCACCCCGGCCCGGTCGATGATGAACGTCGACCGGTCGGGGCGCCCGAGCTTCGCGTTGAAGACCCCGTACGTCGCGGCGGCCTCACCGTGCGGCCAGAAGTCGCTCAACAGCGAGAACCCGAGTCGCTCGCGCTCCGCGAAAACCCGCAGCGAGAACATGTGGTCGCACGAGACGGCGAGCACCGCTGTCGTGTCGTCGCCGGACAGTTCGGTGACCCACTGGCGGAGCTCGCCCAGTTCACCGGTGCACACACCGCTGAACGCGAACGGGTAGAACACCAGCACCACGTTCCGCCGACCCCTGAACTGTGCCAGCGACACTGACTCGCCGTGTTGGTTCGGCAAGGCGAAGTCCGGGGCGCCGTCCCCGATCGCCAGCCCCCTCACCGTCTCGGCACGGTCATGTCGTACGTCTGCATGGTCATCGCCGCCCGGAGCGCGCCGCCTTCGGCGAGACCAGCTTCGTTGCCGACCAGTCCTCCCCGGCGGCCAGACTGGTCGTCGTGGAAAGGCCGGCGGTGGGAGCGGCTTGGGAGATCTCGCTCGCATCCACGAAGTTGGGGCGGCCGACCTTGGGCGTCAGCAGCCAGATCATGCCGCCTTCGGCGAGGTCGGTCAGCGAGTCGACGAGGCCGTCCACCAGGTCGCCGTCGTCGTCTCTCCACCAGAGGAGTACGGCGTCCACGACGTCGCCGTGCTCGTCGTCGACGAGCCCGCCACCGATGACCCTCTCGACCGCGGCTCGCACCCCCTGGTCGACGTCGTCATCCCAACCCAGCTCCTGGACAACCATGCCCGGTTGGAACCCGAACCGTCCGACCGGCCCGATCTCCGCGCCGCCCGCGGTTGCGCTCACGCGTTCCCTCCTCGTTGTGGGTGCACGCTTTGCGCACCTTCGACGCAGGGTAGTCCACCGCGAACCGGCCGTACACGCAAGTCCCTTCGGTATCCGGCGGGCGATTACTACGCTAGAGCAGGAGATGAGTCCTCGTCGCAAAGGTGCGAGGATGGCAGTGGGTCCCGCGCCGAGCCCGGCCACAATCGACCCCTCCAACCAAGAGCTTCCCCGAGCGACGAAGAGGACACCGTGGCAACCGCTAGTGACCGTCCGCCAGTCATCCATGAGGGTCTGCCCACCCAGTTGCCGGACATCGATCCCGACGAGACCCAGGAATGGCTGGACTCGCTGGACTCGCTGCTCGACGCGCGGGGCAAGTCCCGGGCCCGCTACATGATGTTGAAGCTGCTCGAGTGGGCGCGCGAGAACCAGGTGGGAGTGCCGGCGCTGCGCAGCACCGACTACATCAACACGATCCCTCCCGAGCGGGAGCCGTGGTTCCCCGGCGACGAGCACATCGAGCGGCGGATCCGCGCCTTCATCCGCTGGAACGCCGCCGTGATGGTCTCGCGCGCCAACCGCAAGGGCCTGGAGGTCGGCGGCCACATCGCCACCTACCAGTCGGCCGCCAGCTTGTACGAGGTCGGCTTCAACCACTTCTTCCGCGGCAAGGACCACCCCGGCGGTGGCGACCAGATCTTCATCCAAGGTCACGGCTCGCCCGGCATCTACGCACGCGCCTTCCTGGAGGGACGACTGACCGAGGACCAGCTCGACGGCTTCCGACAGGAGGTGTCGCGGGGACCGGGCAGGGGCTTGTCGTCGTACCCCCACCCTCGGCTGATGCCCGACTTCTGGGAGTTCCCGACGGTGTCGATGGGCCTTGCCGCCATCAACGCCCTCTACCAGGCGCGCTTCAACCGGTACCTGACCAACCGAGGCATCAAGGACACGAGCGAGCAGCAGGTCTGGGCGTTCCTCGGCGACGGTGAGATGGGCGAGCCCGAGTCACTCGGCGCCATCGGGCTGGCGGCGCGCGAAGAGCTCGACAACCTGACCTTCGTCGTCAACTGCAACCTGCAACAGCTCGACGGGCCGGTGCGCGGCAACGGCAAGATCATCCAGGAGTTGGAGTCGACGTTCCGCGGCGCCGGCTGGAACGTGATCAAGGTGGTGTGGGGACGCGAGTGGGACGATCTGCTCGCCCGCGACGTCGACGGCGTGCTCGTCAACCAGATGAACTCCACCCCGGACGGCCAGTACCAGACCTACACGGTCGAGAGCGGCGACTACATTCGCGAGCACTTCTTCGGCGGTGACCAACGGCTGCGCCAGATGGTCGAGAACATGTCCGACGACGACCTTCGCAAGCTGCCGCGCGGTGGCCACGACTACCGCAAGGTCTACGCCGCCTTCAAGGCGGCCAGCGAGCACGTCGGCCAGCCGACCGTCATCTTGGCGAAGACGATCAAGGGCTGGACCATCGACGCCCTCGAGGGCCGCAACGCGACCCACCAGATGAAGAAGCTCACCAAGGACGACCTGAAGAAGTTCCGCGACCGGCTCTTCCTGCCGATCACCGACGAGCAGATCGACGACTCCGACGTCGCCCCCTTCTACCATCCCGGGCCGGACTCCCCCGAGATGAGGTACATGCTCGACCGACGTCGCCAGCTCGGCGGCCCGCTGCCCGAGAGGCGCGTGAACCCGACGCCGATGAAGCTCCCCGGCGACGAGATGTACGCCGAGCTCAAGCAAGGCTCGGGCAAGCAGGCCATCGCCACCACGATGGCGTTCGTGCGCCTGCTGCGCGACCTGATGAAGGATCCGGAGATCGGCCACCGGGTCGTTCCGATCGCACCCGATGAGTTCCGCACCTTTGGGATGGACTCGATGTTCCCGACTTCGAAGATCTACTCGCCTCACGGGCAACGTTACGAAAGCGTCGACCGCAAGATGCTGCTGACCTACAAGGAGTCGACGCAGGGCCAGATGCTTCACGAGGGCATCAGCGAGGCCGGGGCGATGGGCTCCACGATCGCGGCCGGGACGTCGTACGCGACCCACGGCGAGCACATGATCCCTGTGTACATCTTCTACTCGATGTTCGGGTTCCAACGCACCGCCGACTCGATCTGGTCGTTCGCCGACCAGCTGGGCCGCGGTTTCCTGATCGGCGCCACGGCGGGTCGTACGACGCTCACCGGCGAGGGTCTGCAGCATGCCGACGGGCAGTCACCGCTCATCGCGTCGACCAACCCTGCCTGTGTGTACTACGACCCGGCGTTCGCGTACGAGATCAGCCACATCGTGCAGCACGGGCTGCAGCGGATGTACGGCTCAACCGACGACCACCCGCACGGCGAGGACGTCTTCTATTACCTGACGGTGTACAACGAGCCCACCGTGCAGCTGCCCCAGCCAGAAGGCGTGGACATCGAGGGGATCCTCAGGGGCATGCATCTCGCCAAGCCCGCCGAGAACGGCGACGACGCCAGCGACCGTCCAAGCATCCAGCTGCTGGCATCCGGTGTGGCGGTCCCGTGGGCGATCAAGGCGCAACGGCTGCTCGCGGAAGAGTGGCAGGTCCGCGCGGATGTGTGGTCGGTGACGTCGTGGAACGAGCTGAACAGGGAAGCGCTCGCGGTGGACTCGTGGAACCTGCTGCGCCCCGAGGAGGACCGCAGGACGCCGTACGTCACCACGAAACTGGCCGACGCTGGTGGTCCGGTCCTCGCGGTGAGCGACTACATGCGCGCGGTTCCGGACCAGATCTCTCAATGGGTGGCGGCCGACTGGCACTCCCTCGGCACCGACGGGTTCGGCTTCGCCGACACCCGGGCTGCCGCCCGTCGCTTCTTCCGGGTCGACGCCGAGTCGATCGTGGTGGGGGCGCTGGAGGCGCTGGCCAAGTGCGGCGATCTGGACCGGTCGCGGGCCGCCGAGGCGGTCGACAAGTACCGCATCGACGACCCCACCGCAGTCTCCGGGGTCAAGCAGGAAGGTGCCGGCGCCTAGCGCGGTGGCAGGTTGCCCGCTCGAGATGCGTGAGAATGCTGTTCTGGCTCAACGAAACAGCATCCTCACGCATCTCAGGGCACTCCCGGACGGGGTATCCCCTTGCCTGCCTGTGGATAAGCGCCGCGCGGATTCGAGGGAACACGGCAGGCTCGCCGGATGCCCCGAGACCGTGCCCGACTGTCCGGCGAGGCCCGCCGCGCGTGCCCGCCCATGTCGATCGCTGAGCTCGAAGGACGGGGCGTACCGCGCTCGACCCTGCGCGGACCCAGGTGGCGGTGCACGTCGAAGCGGAGCTGCCGGTCCCGATCTGCCTCGATGGTCCGGTCGGACGCGCGCGCGACTCAGGGCGAGCCTACCTTCGGGACGGCCTTGCGGCGGCAGAGATGACCATCGTCAGACTCCATGTGCTCGATCCGCTGCTAGGAGAGCTGATCGCGGTTCGGGTCCCAGTGGCCAGAGGAACCGGGCCGTCTTCGACGGTGTGCGCCTGGCCGGTGACCTGGGCGAAGCGGTCGCGTTCATCGACTCCTGCGCCAACGCGGGCTGGATCTCCCTGGACTCCTTCGCCGACCACGTGAGGGGCCGAAGTCGAGCACGCCGAATCCGGTTCATCCGCGAAGCACTCGACCTCGCCGACGCGGCTGCCCGGAGTCCTTGGGAAAGCCGGCTCCGGGTCTCCTACGTCACCGTGGCCGGCCTACCTCGACCCAAGCGGTTGCGTTGCACCCCGGAATGCATTCTCACGCATCTCGCACCGGGGTCTTTCGCCTGAACTCGAACTCGTCGATACGGTCAGCGGGCCGGGTGATGGCGACAGTGCGGGGTCGAGGCACGTCCGGGGTCATCTGAGCAGCTGGGCAAGTGCCGCGATCGTTGTTGGGGTGTGCGTGTGGTGGATCACCGCCATGCCGAAGGCCCGCGCCGACTCGACGTTCACCTCGGAGTCGTCCACCAAGACCATGGTGGCCGGGCCGTCCCCGATCCGTTCGCAGGCGAGCGACCAGATC
>JACCUS010000119.1 GCA_013811715.1 Nocardioidaceae bacterium | reverse complement strand
GGCGTCGGCCGCGACGACTTGAAGCGCGGTCCCGGCCACTACCCTCAGACGCCGCTGCCCGGCCAGCTCGGCAACGCCGCCATCGCCGGCCACCGCACCACCTACGGGGAGCCCTTCGCCGACATCGACCAAATGCTCGCCGGTGACAAGATCACGGTCACCACACCCGCCGGCACCTTCACGTACCTCGTCGACGAGTCGCGCATCGTGGCGCCGAGCGACGGCTACGTGCTCGACACAGTGGACGAGGATGTGGCGCGCCTGACGCTGACCTCGTGCCATCCCCGCTACAGCGCCAGCCAGCGGATCGTCGTCTCGGCCGAGCTCGCCGCTCGTCGATCGTCACCCGTCGGCGAGCCCGTGATCAACTACGGCCGGCCACCCGGTGACGAAGCGCAGCCGCGCCCGGCCGAAACGATCCCCGGTGCGCGCGCTGATGAGACCCGAGCGCCGCCGGACACGTCCCAGCCAGACGGCCGCGGGAGCGGCAACGGGGGAGTCAGCACCCGGACGGCGCCCCCTGCTCCGGCGGCCGCATCGGATCGAGCGCTCGATCCAGAGGTCGACCCGTTCGCAGCGGGGTGGTTCGCCGATGCCGGCGCCTACCCGCAGCTGGCGATCTGGGCCGCGCTGCTGATCGCGCTCGCCGCAGCGGGCTACCTGGTGTGCCGGCGCTTCCGCAACGACTGGAGCGGTCCTTTGCTGGTCGCCGTCCCGTTCCTGGTCGCCCTGTACTTCTTCTACCAGAACGTCAACCGCCTGCTGCCGGCGGCGTTGTGACGCTCAGGTCCCAACGCCGCTTGAACTGGCCAATTTCTGCCGTGACGGCGCGACGGGAACCGTGTCCAGGGCGGGCAGCGTCAGACTTGGGTGATGCGCCGCTGCGTAGGTCTCGTTGCCCTGGCGTTCGTCGTCGCTGCTTGCTCGGTCGGCAGCGACGTGGTTGATGGCCGGGCGCAGGAGGACATCGACAACGAACCGCCGTATGGCGCCGGTGTCGTGGTCGGGGAGACCTACGACTACGTCATGTACGTGCATTGCGGTGTGCGGTGGACGCGCATCGACGGGGTCTGGTGGGAGACCGCGCCGTTCGATGACGGCAACGCCAACCCTCCGGAGGGGTGGGGGAACCCGTTCGACGCTGGAACCCTGACCGTGATCGACGAGACCACCGCTGAGTACGCGGGTGGCCCCGATGTCACGGTGCGGTTCGAACGCACCGATGTGACGCAGACGCCGTTCGCGTGCGAGTGACCGCTACGACCCCTCCGGCCAGATTGTCAGGTTGTGCGAGTGCGCGTCCGGCTGGTACGGTGCCGGTTCTCCACGGCGGGCACTTAGCCGTGAAGCCGTGCGGGCACGTTCGCACACTCGGAGGCAATCCGCGGTAAACGCGGACAACATTGGCGGTTACGCGGTTAAGCCTGGGATTGGCGTCCCGGGCGCGCGAGCAACATCGAACGGGCCGCGCGGGCGACCCCGTTCAGCATGCGGATCGAACGATCATGCGTGCGCAGCTCGCATTGATCGTCGTGCATGATCAGGACCCCTTGGCGGGGCGGAGGCGGAAAAATGCTGGACATGCTGCAGTGGGCAGCGCTCGTCGTTCCCATCGTGCTGCTGTTCCTCATGTTGGGAGCCTGGCTGTACGGCTACTTCTGGCCGGAGAACGTTCCCCTGACACATGAAACCGCCAGCAAGGGGTTCCCCGTAATCGGCGGCGTCGACGACGTCGCCGTGCTGATCGCCTCGAGGAACGGAGCCGGCACGATCGCCAGCGCCGTGACCGCCGCCCGACGCAACGGCTGTGCGGTCTACGTCGTATCTGACGCCTCAACGGATGCGACGGCCGAGACAGCCAGACGGGCGGGCGCCAGCGTGCTGACGCTGGATGAGAACGTCGGGAAGCCGGCCGCGTTGTGGAAGTGCTACGAGTGGTTTCAGCTGGGCAGCCGGTACCAGGCGATCACGATCCTCGATGACGACGTCCGAATCGAAGCTGACTTCGTCGGCGAGTCCCTACGGAAGTTGGATGGCGAGACCGCCATCGTCGTCGGCAAGAACCTCACCCAGTGGCCGCACGGCCGCCGTTGGAACATCTGGCTCGCCAAGCGGGCGTTTTCGTACTGGAACTACCAGCTGATCATTCGCAGGATCCAGAGCTGCTTCGGCGTCATGAACTGCATCTCGGGGAGCAACTCGATCTACCGCACCCAGCTCCTGGACGAGCTGCTGCCGGTCCCGCCGCCGTACATCGTCGATGACACCTTCTGGGTGCTCGAGACGCAACGCAAGGATCTCGGCGGGATCGTGTACGCGCCGCGAGCGCGTGCGCACCTGCAGGATCCTACGAACATCCGGGACTGGTATCGCCAGAACCTGCGCTGGATGTGGGGAACGTTCCAGGGGATCATCGGTCATCGCGTCGGGCGCACGAAGAGCCGGTTCGACGTGGCATATGTGCTGCTGATGGTGCACTGGTTCATCTACGTCGTCGGGACCCCGTTCACGATCTGGTTGATGGTCATCGCCGTCACCAACTCACCGCTGACCGTCGCCATCTTCGTGGGTCTCTACTGCCTGTGGATGGTCGCCGCCGGTATCGCCCTCGGGCACCTCCGCCTCCTGATGCTGGCGCCGCTCATCTTGCTCGTCGACGTCCTCTACCGCGTCGTGTTCGTGCACGCGTTGATCAAGGCACTTCGCCATCCCACGGTCCCATCCTGCGTGTGGGACTCACCCACACGCTTCGCAACAACCAACTGAAGGAGAAAGAAATGACATCCAGCCAAGAACTGCCAGCCACCGGATTCCCGGTGCTCGCCGTCGGTGCCGCAGCGGCCGCCGTGACGGGGTTGGGAGGCGTGCTCAAGCGCCTGGCCCGCTCGGGCGCCCGCACCCGCAGCAAGGAGTGACCACCACCCCGCTGCGCGACCCGCACTCACGGCGGGCGCGCCGCGGCGTCAGAACAGCTCGACGTCGCCGAGTTGCAGCTCCCAGTTGGGCAACGGCGGCATCCCGGCAGCGCACACCGTCCGCCACGTGAGGACCGGTCCTGCACCCGGCAGCGGCAGGAAACCGCCACGCAGATCGGGCACTCCCAGTCTGATCGCGTGGTCGGCGCAGGTCTCGCCGACGAGGTGCCCGGCGAGGCGGTCCGCGGCCCGGCGATCGCCGAGGCGTTCGGCGACGACGAGCTCCCGTGCCCTACCTCGCCGCCGGAGGCGCACGATCACGGCGGCGTCACCACCGTCGACGACCCGGTAGCACAGCGAGGGAAGGGAGTACCGCCACGCCACGAACGCGGCGTCGGCGTTCGTGCGGAGTGCCCGGTCGTCGGCCGGCGGCTCGGCCGACCTCAGCTGGTCGAAGCGGCCCGACCCCAGCCACTCGCCGACCGGCAGCCCGACGTCGATCTGCTCTGACCACCGATCGGCCGGCACCCGCGAGCGGGCGATCGCCGGCACACGGTGCACCGATCGCGGTCGCACCGCAGCCGCAAGGCGGCCGACCTCACGCCACCCCATCTTCAGGTAGCCAGGCATGCTCTGGCTGTTCGGCGTGTTGAACACCATGGCGATGCCGTCGTCGCCGCAGGCCTCGAGCCCGTGCGTCGTCAGCGTCGTGAACAGACCTCTGCCCTGGGCATCCGGGCGCGTCGCCGTGTCGACGGCTCGCACGGCGCGCAGCACCTCCTGGCCGCGCCGGAACTCCCAGCGCATGAACAGCCGGACGGCCGCGACGGCGCCGTCGTCGTCGGTGGCAACCCACCCGAACGAGCGCCCGAACGGGTTGCGCTCGTGCTTCCAGCGGTAGAGGTCGTCGTAACGCTCGTCGTTGCCCCAGCCGAGCGAGGCGCCGAGCAGACCGATGACGGCGGGGACGTCGTCGGCCGCGAGCGGGCGCACCGTCGTCCCGCGGGGGCTCCCCGTTCGGCGGCGGACCGTGGGCAGCGGCTGCTCGACCGCGCCATCGTCCGACGGAGCCGGGACGAGGGCCTCGTAGCAGGCCGTGATCTCGCCCGCCGCCCTCGCGATGTCGAAGTCACCCGCCCGACGCGACGATGCTGCGGTGAGCGACAGTCGGAGCTGGTCGTCGACGAGCACCGACGAAAGCGCGGCGGCGAGGGCCGGCGAGTCGCCGGACGGGACGAGCAGCGCGACGTCGTCGAGCGTTTCTGCCAGCCCGCCCACCCGTGTCGCCACGATGGGGAGCCCGAGCGCCATCGCCTCCATCACGGCCACGGGCAGGCCCTCCCACGCGGAGGCGAGCACGAACACGTCGCACCCCGCCATGACCCTGGCTGCGTCGGCGCGGAAGCCGGTGAGCGTCACCGTGCCGTCGAGGCCGAGCGACGACGACAGTTCGCGGACCTCGCGTTCGAGCGGGCCCTGCCCGACAGCGACGACGTGCAGGTCGATGCCGCGGTCGACGAGCAGCCGCACGGCGTGCAGCAGGTTCGGGTAGTCCTTCTGCCTGCGGAAGTTGGCGACCGTGCCGACGACTGGCCTGGCGTCGATGCCGAGCTCGGCTCGCACGGCGAGTCGCTCGTCGCGCAGCGCTTCGATCCGGGCGACGTCGATGCCGTGGGTGACGACGCGTGCCCGGGCCTTGGCACGGCCACGCATCGATCTGCGCACCTCGTCGGTCACGGCGATCGTCACATCGTCGAGGCGCGAGGTCAGCCGGTTCACGAGGCGCGTCGCCCGGCGGTGCGACGTCCAGGTGTTGTGCTCGGTCGACACCAGCCGCGGCCTCGACCCTGCCGTCGTCGTGCGCGCGGCGAGCCGGGCCACAGACGCCGGAACCGGTGAGTGGACGTGCACGACGTCGAACCGGCCCGAGGCGACGAGGCGGCGCAGTCGGATGGCCCACACCGGGTCCCTGCGCCGGCGAGAGAGGCAGATCACCTCCACGCCGTGCTCCTCGAGCTCGCCGGCGAGGTGATCCTTCCACGGCAGCACGTACGCAGCGGTGAGCTCGACCTGGCTGCGGTCGGTGACCCTGGCGAGCTCGACGAGGAGCCGCTCGGCGCCGCCTGGACCGAGGCCCTTGGACACGTGCAGCACACTGATCGCCATCGACCGAACGCTAGGGGAGTTTTCCTATGCTGCCCGCGTGCGCGTGCTCGTCACCGGCGGAGCCGGCTTCATCGGTGCCAACCTGTGTCGTCGCCTCGTGGCGACACCGGGCGTCGAGTCCGTCCGCGCGCTCGACGATCTGTCGACGGGGTCGCTGGCGAACCTCGACGGCCTCGACGTAGAGCTGGTCGAGGGCTCGATCCTCGACGAGGACGCGCTGGAGCACTGCGCGAACGGCATCGATGCGATCGCCCACCTCGCCGCCCGTCCGTCCGTTCCGCGCAGCATCAGCGATCCGGTCGCCTCGCACCTGGCCAACGCGACGGGCACCGTGAACGTGCTGGAGGTCGCCAGGAGCAGCGGCGCCTACCTGCTTGCCGCCTCATCGAGCAGCGTCTACGGGGCGACGCCAGGGCTGCCCAAGCACGAGGGCCTGGCGACACGACCGATGTCGCCGTACGCGGCGAGCAAGCTGGCGACCGAGGCGTACGTCAACGCCTACCATCACAGCTACGGGATGGAGACGCTGGCGCTGCGCTTCTTCAACGTGTTCGGTCCGTTGCAGCCGGCGGGGCATGCCTATGCCGCCGTCGTGCCGGCCTTCGTCGACGCTGCGCTCGCCGGGCGGCCATTGCAGATCTTCGGTGACGGGACGCAGAGCCGTGACTTCACGTTCGTCGACACCGTCACAGCCGTGCTCGCCATGGCGCTGACCGAGCGTGCCACCGACCCCGACCCAATGAACCTCGCGTTCGGCACGCGCACCGATCTGCTCACGCTGATCTCGCTGCTCGAGGACGATGTCGGCCGGCCGCTCGAGCGTGAGCACCTCGACCCGCGACCCGGCGACGTCGCACACTCACAAGCCGACAGCTCGCGGCTGCGGGCACGCTTCGCCGCCGTCGAACCAGTGCCGCTCACCGACGGTCTGGCGTCCACGGTCGCCTGGATGCGCCGCACGAAACTCTGATCACCGCGCGCTCACGCCGGGATCGCCGGGCGAAGCCCGATCGATCGCGCGGCGGCGATCCGCGCATAGCACCCCATCACCCGGCCAACGACGTCGCCCTCGTCGAACTCGCTCGTGGCCTTGCAGACAGCCGCAGCCGACATCTGTGCCCGCAGCTCGGCGTCGGCAGCGAGACCGCCGATCGCCTCGCCGAGCGCCGTTGCATCGTACGCCGGCACGAGTCGTCCGGTCACGCCGTCGTCGACGACTTGGCGGCAGCCGCGGATGTCGGTGGCGACGATCGGTAGACCGCAGGCCGCCGCCTCCATCGCCGCCCTGGGCTGACCCTCACGGTGCGAGGCGAGCACGAAGAGGTCGAATGCGCCGAGGATGTGGTCGACGTCGTGCCGGTGCCCGAGGAACACGACACCGGCCTCCTCGGCACGTGCCATGGTCGACTCGTCGAGCGCATCGGCCTTGCCGGGATCGTTGCCCCCGACGACCACCACGCGGATGGCTGGCGGGAGCGACGCCGCTGCCTCGAACAGTTCCGGGTAGCCCTTCTCGGCGACGAGCCGGCCCACCGTTCCGGCGACGATGACGTCGTCGCCGACCCCCCAGCCGGCGCGCAGCGCCCGCCGCTCGACGTCGTCGAGCCGCCCGGGGCGGAACCTCGTCAGGTCGACGCCGTTGCCGAGGTGGCAGGCCTTGCGCCGGGCTGCGAGGTGGAAGCGCCGGATCGTGCGGACGTCCTCGGCGTTCTGCACGAGCTCACCGTGCGAGCACCGTGAGGCGACGCCCTCGAGCGCGTACACGACGGCTCGGCGCAGCCACGGGTCGTCCTCGGTGGCGTACAGGCCGTGCACCGTGTTCACCACGATCGGCACCCGCGCCAGCCGGCCGACGACACGGCCGTAGAGCCCCGGCTTGGGGTTGTGGGTGTGCAGGATCGTCGGCCGCTCCCGCCGCAGGATGCGCCACAGCTCGACGGCGGCACGGACGTCGGCGCCAGGGTTCCAGCCACGGGTCGACGATGGGAGCGCTACGTGCCGCGCCCCGCGCCGCTCCAGCAGCTCGACGAACGGCCCCGGTGCACTGATCCCGATCGCCTCGCCGCCGGCGTCGACGACGGCGTCGAACTGCGCGCCGAGGAGCAGCTCGAGACTGATGTCGGTGGTGGTGAGGTGGGCCACCTTGAGAGGCAGCGACCTCACGACCCGTCCTCGTCATGTGCGCGTCCGTCGCTGCCGGTGAACTCGCTCATCGTGATGCCGGCGCCCTGATCGATGCCCTTCCTGGCCAGCACCGCCCGCACCGTGGCGACGAGGATCCGCAGATCGAGACGCAGCGTGCGATGGTCGACGTACCACACGTCCATCGCCAGCCGCTCGTCCCAGGTGGTGGCGTTGCGGCCGTTGACCTGTGCCCACCCGGTGATGCCGGGGCGCACCTCGAGCCGTCGCGCCTGGTGGTCGTCGTAGCGTGGCAGGTACTGCACCGGCAGTGGCCGTGGACCGACGAGACTCATCTCGCCGCGCACGACGTTGACGAGGGAGGGCAGCTCGTCGAGGCTCGTCGCTCGAAGCGCACGTCCACTTCGCGTGACCCTTGCGACATCGCGCGCAGGGTCCCAGACCGGACTGTCGTCCACGGTCATGGTGCGGAACTTGACCAGCGCGAACGGTGCGCCGCCGCGGCCGCTTCGCTCCTGGCGGAACAGGACAGGCCCGCCGGCGTCGATCCTGACGACCACTGCGACGGCTGTGAGCAAGGGGGCGAGCACGACCAGCGCGATGGTGGCGAGCACCATGTCGAAGGCACGCTTCACGATCGCCTGCCGGCGACCAGGTGGACGCCGACGGTCAGCGCAGTGAGCGAGGCGACGACGATCGCAAGTGCCACAGACGTCTGCTCGCGAAGTCCTGCGACGCGCCCGACGAACAGGACGAACACCGCCTGGCCGGCGAGCAACGCCGGCGCCACGAGCACGGGCGGAACGCTGCGGCCGACGAGGCCGAGGCGGACGGCGACGGGTTCGATCAGCACGACACCCGGCATCGACAGTGCGGCGACGAGAGAGGAGGTCCGCGGCACACCGCCGAAGGCGCCAGCCCAGACGACCAGTGTCGCCGCCGCTGTGGCGACCGGCCAGACGGCAGCGCTGCCATGCACCGTCATCTCGACCAGCACGAGCAGCGCGGCCACCACGGCGACGCCACGGAGGTGTTCGGTCTCGGTGATGCACACGTACAGACCGGCGACGGCGACGAGGAGCGCCGCCGTCGCCAGCGGCCAGTGCGCGTAGCGATGCGCCGTCTCCGGCGCAGCGGCGGCAACGATGGCGACGATGGCGGCGCCGGCGAGCACCGCCCATCCTGGCGTCGATCCGGCCCCGTTGGTGGCGACGACCGCCGCACCGGCGACCGCACCGACCGCACCTCGTGCCGGCGTTGGCCACGACGACACGGAGAAGGCCGTCAACGTCGGTCCCCCGGCCAGGCGTCGGCGAGCACGCTCACGAGGCGCGCCACCTCGTCGGCCATCTGCCGGTAGCCGCGCATTGGTCCACCTATCGGGTCATAGATGTCGTTGCTCCGATCCGAGCCCGCCGTCGCAGGCGTCCAGGCGAGCATCTGCGCCCACTCGTCGAACGACGGCCGTTCGCCCCGTCGAGAAGAGGCGCGCAGCGCAGCCGCACGCAGTGTTGCCGTGCGCTTGGCTGCATCTGGGTCGAGGGCGACGACCTCGGCGACGTGCTCGCCGGTCATGCACAGGATCAACGAGCTCCGTCCGATCTCGTCGGTGGTGATCGACCCGGCACGATGCGCCGACAGATCAAGATCAAGGTCGCCGGCGGCGCGAAGCACCTTGCGATCCGGTGACGCCCCGAGCGGCGCAGCCGTTCCGGCCGACTCCACCGTCGCCGGCAGGCCACGTTCGTCCAGCTCACGCTCGAGGAGCGCTGCGGCGAGTGGCGAGCGGCAGAGGTTGCCCGTGCAGACGACGAGGATGAGCGGCACAGGGGAGTCGCCGACGCCGCTCACTTCCGGGTACCGCTGCCGGCGTAGCCGACGGTGGCGGGCACGCCGGCGACCACCGTGCTGGGCTCGACGTCACGCACGACGGCGGCACCGGCTCCAACGGTCGACCAGGCCCCTATCATCCTGCCTGGGATCACGCTGACGCCCACACCGACGAGTGCTCCCTCACCGACCGTGACGTTGCCCGCCAACGTGGCGCCGGGACCGACGTGGGACCAGTCACCGACCGAACACTCGTGGTCGATTGATGCCCGCGTGTTCACGATCGCCCCTGCGCCGACCGTCGCCCAGGCGTTGACGACTGCGCCGGGCATGACGAGCGCACCCGGGCCGATGGTGGCCGTCGGCGAGACCACTGCGTTGGCGCTGACGGCGGGGACGAGCGTGCCGCCGGCGGCGACGACGAGGGCCGTCAGCCGGGCGCGGGACCGGTTGTCGCCCACTGCGACAAAGCAGTGCGTCCCTGCGTCGGCGAGGAGGCGGGCGATGTCGCGACTGCCACCGGCGATCGGCACGTCGAGCCCGGGTGGCGCCGCCTCCGGGTCGTCGCTCAGGCAGGCGACGACGTGGCATCCGAGCTCGCGCAGCACCTCGATGCACACGAGGGCGTGCCCGCCGCCCCCGACCATGACGACACCCTGGCCTTCCACGCGACACACGGTACGGCACCGGCCTCGTCGCGCCGGCAACCGCAGCGTGGCCGCGCGAGTTTCGGCGACGAGTTGCATTGTGACGATGATCGACTATTCTTCTCCTCAGGCAGCGGAGGGTAGGAATCAATGGCATGGCGGGCGGCGGAACGCCTTGAGTCGATCGCGCGGGGTGTCGGGCCGTCAGCTCGGCGACATCTCCCGGCGCTACAGGCCATGCTCGACGCGCTCGTGTGGGCGCTCGCACTGGTCCTCGCGACGCTCGCTCGGTTCGACTTCCAACCAGGTCCTGCGAATGAATCGGGACTGCTCGCCGCGACCCTGATCGCGATCACGCTGCAGATCGGCATCGGACTCGCACTCGGCCTCTACCGTCGCCGCTACCACTACGGCAGCTTCGACGAGGTCCAGGCACTCGCGCTCAGCATCGCCGCCGTCGGTGTCACCTTGACGGTCGTCGCCCGGCTGTTCGGTGGCGGCATGGTGCCGCGGTCCGTCCCGATCATGGCGGCGTTCACCGCACTCGTGCTCGCCGCCGTGGTCCGCTACGCGGCGCGGATCATCGAAGAGGTCGGCCACCGTCCGGAGTCAGGGAAGGCGAAGCCGATCGTCGTCGTCGGCGCTGGACGGTCCGGTGAACAGATCATCCGCACGATGCTCGGCTCCGAGTCGAGCCCCTACTTGCCCGTCGCTGTCGCCGACGACGACCCGCGCAAGGCGCGGCTCCGGCTGCACGGGCTGCGGGTGCAGGGAACCAGCGCCGACGCGCTCGACATCGCCCAACGCCACGACGCGACCGCCGTGCTCGTGGCCATCCCGTCGATCGACAGCGAAGCACTGGTGCGGATCGCCGACCCTCTCGTCGACGCAGGCCTCGACGTGCTCGTGCTCCCGCCGGTCGAGGCGCTGCTCGGCCACATCGGACTCGCCGACATCCGGCCGGTGACGATCAGCGACCTCCTCGGCCGCCACCCCGCCGACATCGACACAGCGGCGATCGCCGAGTACGTGCGCGGCAAGCGAGTGCTCGTGACCGGCGCAGGCGGCTCGATCGGGTCCGAGCTCTGCCGCCAGCTCCAGCGCTACGCACCGGCTTCACTCGTCATGCTCGACCGCAACGAGACCGGCCTGCACAGCGTGCAGCTCAGCATCGAGGGACGAGCGCTGCTCGATGCGCCGAGCATCGTCCTTGCCGACATCCGTGACCGCGACCGGCTGTTCGGCGTGTTCCAGGCGCATCGGCCGGAGGTCGTCTTCCACGCTGCTGCGCTCAAGCACCTGCCGCTGCTCGAGCACCATCCGGTCGAGGCCTGGCAGACGAACGTCGTCGGCACGATGAACGTGCTCGAGGCGGCTGAGGCCGCCGGGGTGCGCCGCCTCGTCAACATCAGCACCGACAAGGCCGCCGACCCGATCAGCGTCCTCGGCTTCTCGAAGCGGATCTGCGAACGCCTCACGGCGGCGGCCGCCGTGGCGAGCGGCGAGACCTACGTCTCGGTGCGGTTCGGCAACGTGCTCGGATCCTCCGGCTCGATGCTGACGACGTTCGAGCACCAGGTCGCGTCCGGGGGGCCGATCACCGTCACGCACGACGACGTGGCCCGCTACTTCATGACCGTCGAGGAGGCCGTCGCGCTAACCATCCAGGCTGGCGCTGTCGGAGAGGCCGGCGAGGTTCTCGTGCTCGACATGGGCGAGCCCGTGCGCATCATGGACGTCGCAGAGCGCCTCGCCGCGCAGGCGCCGGCACCGGTCGACATCGTCGTGACCGGACTGCGCCCCGGCGAGAAGCTCAACGAGGTGCTGCTCGGTGCCGACGAGCGCGACGAGCGTCCCCGCCATCCGCTGATCAGCCAGGTGAGGGTGCCACCACTTCGGTTCGAGGAGGCCCGCGCCGCGTGCACGGCGAGCGGCCGCTTGTCGATCTCACCGGCGACGCTCGAGGTGGCCAGCGCGTGGGGCTTGAAGGTGGCTGAGATGACCGACGTCGGGGACGCCTCGGTGAACGCGTGAGCGGGGATGTGATGGGCAATGATCTGCCCTGATGTCTTCGACCACGCAGTCGCGTACGCGGCGGCGGACCGTCCGGCGCAACCGGATCACACCTGCTGACGCACGACTCGTCGCCGCTCTCGCAGCAGCAACGGCCGTCGCCTCGGCGATGGCCGGCATGCGCCCAACGGCGTGGCGGCCCGCCGACATCGTGGTCTCGGCCGTCCTCGGCGCGATCGTCGCCTGGACGGGAGCCTCGGCTCCGTGGTGGCTCCTCGCGATCCCATCCGGACTGGCCGCCCTGACAGCAGTGAACGCGGTCGCCGCCGTCGCCGCCGCCGTGGCCTTCGTCGCCGTGCTCGTGGTCGGCGGTCGGTCGCTGAACGGGCCCGTCGTGCGTGCCGCCGCCGCAGGCGTCAGCGTCGTCGTGCTGTTCCATCTCGACGTCGGCGGTTTCCATGGCTCGTCGGCGCTCGTCACAGGCGCCGTCGTCGGTGCCGTGGTGGTCGGCGGGTTGATGCGGAGGGGCCGCTACGTCAGACTGCAGGTCCGGCGGGCACTAATCGGTGTCGCGGCGCTGGCCGGGGTCGCCGTCGTCGGCGCCGTCATCGGCATGATCCAGGCGGCAGGGGCGGTGCGCGACGGTGAGCAGGAGCTGCGCGCAGCGGCATCGGCGCTGCGTCGCGGTGACGTCGAGGATGCTTCAGACG
>JACCUS010000079.1 GCA_013811715.1 Nocardioidaceae bacterium | reverse complement strand
AACGTGCTCTTGCCCCCGTGATCTCCGATCACGGGGGACCGGCGCCGTGCAGCCAGAAGGCGCCGTACACCGCCGACGCGACGGCGACGGCGACGAGGGTCAGCGCCGCCCTCGCGGCACGCGCACGCGCAAGCGCGAGCGCGACCGGCAGAAGCAGCGGGAAGGCGGGCATCAGCAGCCGTGGCTTCGACCCGGCGTAGTCGGATCCGCCCAGGGCCAGCACGAGCACCACACCGGTGAAGACGAGCGATGCCATCGGCTGCCGCTGATGGATGCACAGCACGTACAGCTACGCCACCACAGCAACCGCTGCACACGGCCCGAGCCCCGCGACGAACCCCGGCCCGGTGAGCCAGTGCCAGACGAAGCCGGCGAAGGCCCATCCCCCGTCGAAGCCGTTGCCCCACTGATCCTGGATCTCCAGATAGCCGAGCGGGCTGCCCCTGCGGGCGCCCACCCAGGCGACGTACGAGACCCAGCCGACGGGCGCGAGGGCCATCCCGACCACCATGCGCCACCGCGTCGGGCGGTCCTCGCCCGGCTCGCTGCCGGATGTCAGCGCGACCAGGGCGGCAACCACAACCGCTGCGGCGACCGCCAGCCCCAAGGGTCGGGTCAGCCCGGCCAGCGTTGAGAGCACACCTGCCCACACCCACCGGCCGCTGAGCGCAGCATGGACCCCCAGGCCGCCAGCGCCGTGAACAGCGACTCGGCGTAGGCCATCGACTGCACGATCGCAGTGGGCAGCACCCGCCACAGCACGGCGATGACGACACCTACCCTCCTGCCGTACAGCAGGTCGCCGACCGCGAAGATCCCCCACGCCGCGGCAAGCGAGGCGATTGCGCTGATCACCAGGCCGGCGTGGGGGACGCTGAGCGGGCTGATCTCGGCGACGAGCCGCTCAAGCCCGGGAAACAATGGGAAGAAGGCCAGGTCGGACAGTACGCGACCCTCGTCGAGATATCGGGTGAAGCCGTAGCCGTTCTCGGCTATGCCCGTGTACCAGTTGGAGTCCCAGCGCTGGGAGAGCACATAGGTGGCGCTTCCCCCGGTGGCCCCTGCCCACATAGCGAGGACGGCGACACCGAGCAGCCGCACAGCGGCGTAGGCCAGCAACGCGGGCGCGGCGTGGCGCAGCGCCGTTAGCCGGGTGCGCGTGCCAGTGGTCCGCGGTGGGGCGAGATCGCTCACCTGCCTGATTATCCGCGCTGTCGGGGTCGCCCGGTAGCGTGCTGAGCATGACTGACGCGCGTGCACTGATCGAGCAGTTCCTCGAAACCCTCGAGCGACGAGACTGGCAGGCATGGTCGGAACTGCTCGACCCAGAGGTGGTCTACGAGCTGCCCCAGTCGCGGGAGCGGATCCGAGGTCGTGAAACCTATCTGCGGTTCAACCAGGAGTACCCCGGTGACTGGCATCTGCGGCCCAGACTCGTCATCGCAGACGCCGGCGACGGTGTCGCGTGGTTCGACTGGGAGGTCGACGGCGAGGCTGCAGGCGAAGGCATCGCCTTCTTCGGCGTCGTGGGCGGCGCGATCGTCCGGGTCACCGACTACTGGCCCGAGCCGTACGACCCGCCCGCTGGTCGCGAGCATCTGGTCGAGCGCTGGTAGCGGTGGCGACGGTCGACGTGAGGGTACGTCGTTGCGGTCCGGCCGACGTACGCGTCCTTGCTGGGATGCGGCGCGCCTGGGCCGAGGAGCAGGCCGGGCAGGCTATCGCCGACGACGGTTTCGAGGCGCGGTTCGGGGCGTGGTTCGAAACCGAGGCCGACCACCGGGTCACCTGGCTGGCCGAGCTGGGTGAGCGCCCGGTGGGCATGCTCAACATGTTGGTGTTCACCCGGATGCCGAGGCCGCGCCATCCAAACGACAAGCCTGCGCAGTGGGGCTACGTCGCCAACGTCTATGTCGACCGGGCTCGTCGCGACGCCGGCGTCGGCCGGGTGCTGCTCGCAGCCGCGACGTCGTACGCCGACGAGACGGGGCTGGCGCGACTCGTGTTGAGCCCGAGTGAGCGATCAGTCCCGTTCTACGAACGCGCCGGCTTCACAACCGACACCACCTTGATGGTCCGGCACGTTCGCTGAGCCTCAGCCTCCCGGGAGAACCGTGTGCCGTCGGGCCGTGGTCACCTGCTGGAGGCGGCGCTGTAGAACTGGCTCGCGTCTGGTCGGTAGAGGTAGAACAGCGCCGCGACGCCAACGAGGACGCTCAGCACCGAGACGATCAGCGAGGGCGTCGTGGCACTACCCGCCGTGATGACAAAGAGGAACGACAGAACGTTGATCACGCCGAAGACTGTCGCGACCACCCGCGCCCACTTGCGACCCTTACCGTTGGCCCAGGCCATCCACAGCCACAGCCCGACGCCGATCAGACCGAAGACGATTGCGAAG
>JACCUS010000059.1 GCA_013811715.1 Nocardioidaceae bacterium | reverse complement strand
GGTAGGCGATCTCGGCGTGCATGTCCATGGCCGCATCATGCCAGCACTTGCGACCACTCGCGTGTGCATCCGTGACCTCTCGCGCGTGCATTTGCGACCCCTCGCGGCCAGAATGGGTGGGAAGCCGGCTGGCGGCCGATAGCCTGGCGGTGTGAGCCCGGACGAGCGGACGCCGACCACCGACGAGCAGACACCGACCACCGGCCCGACGGTGGGCGACTGGTCGGGGGAGGACATCCACTTCGGCGAGCAGGGCGCAAAGCTCACCTACGGGGGCTACCTCCAGCTGCCGAAGCTGCTGAGCGCCCAGCAGCTCGAGGCCGACCCGCCGGCCCACGACGAGCTGTTGTTCATCACGGTCCATCAGGTCTACGAGCTGTGGTTCCAGCAGCTGCTGCACGAGGCCGAGACCGCCCGGGACGCGATGTACGCCGACCAGATCTGGTGGGCCAAGCACCTGATGAAGCGGATGCACGTGATCGAGCGGGTCCTCGTCGAGCAGATCGCCGTGCTCGAGACGATGACCCCGCAGGACTTCCTCACCTTCCGGCAGCTCCTCTCGCCGGCGAGCGGCTTCCAGTCGGTGCAGTACCGCGAGCTGGAGTTCGTCTCCGGGGCGAAGGACGCCACCTTCGTGGAGCGCTTCCGCGGCCTGACCGACGACGAGCTGGCGCGGCTGCACCGCCGACTCGACGAGCCGACGCTGTGGGAGGCGTTCGTCGCCGTACTCGCCGCGCGTGGGCTGGCGACTGCGACCGACGACCACGTACGGGCGTCGCTGCGGACGGCGGCGCGGGACCGGGCGCGGTACGCCGACGCGTGGGAGCTCGCCGAGGCGCTGATCGAGCACGACGAGCTGGCGGCGGGCTGGCGGGCGCGGCACGTGACGATGGTGGAGCGGATGATCGGCACCAAGACCGGCACCGGCGGCTCGTCCGGCAGCGCCTACCTGCGAAGCCGACTGCCGCTGCGCTACTACCCGCTGCTGTGGGACCTCCGCTCCGAGCTGTAGGCAGGCGGCACGCAGGATCGCCTACGGTCTGCGCATACCCGGAGTCGGGGGTCCGCAGGGTGTACGTCGACCCGCGCGGGGCTAGTCTCGGTGGTGTCGCACAAACGGCGTGCGATCGCCGCGCCACAGGCGCCGCGCCGGGCAACGGCAGAATCGCGGGTCGCGCTCATGCACAGCAGGTCGGACGACGCCAAACAGCAGCTGATCGCGAAGGCGGCCGAGCATGGCGCCCCTAACGAGGGCGGCACCTCGCTGACTCCAGATCACCTCCTCCACCTCCTCGGGGTCTACTACCGCCACGTCGCCCCCGAAGACCTGATCGAACGCAGCCCGGCCGACGTCTACGGAGCTGCGATGAGCCATTACCGGCTCGCCGTCGATAGACCGCAGGGCACCGCGGCGGTCCGTGTCTTCACACCCCCCGCCGACGACGACGAGTGGGCCGCGGTCGGCCACAGCGTCGTCGAGGTGGTCACCGACGACATGCCGTTCCTCGTCGACTCCGTCACGATGGCGCTGACCGTCCAAGAGCGGTCGATCCACATCGTGATCCACCCTCTGCTGCGAGTACGACGCGACGTCACCGGCCGCCTCCTCGAAGTCTGTGACGGCGAAGGAGAGGAGCGGGCCGACAGCGCGGAGTCGCTGCGTGAGTCGTGGATGCACATGGAGATCGACCGGGAGACGGACGCGCAGGAGCTGCGAATGATCGAGCAGGCGCTTGCCAAAGTGCTCCTCGACGTACGGGAGTCGGTCGAGGACTGGGCGAAGATGAAGGCCAAGGCGATGCAGATCGTCGAGGACCTCCACGCCACCCGGCCGCCTCTCTCGGAGACGGAGGTCGAGGAGAGCCGGGCACTGCTGGAGTGGCTGGCCCACGACCACTTCACCTTCCTCGGCTATCGCGAGTACCGACTGGAGACCGTCGATGCCGAGGACGCGCTCCGCGCCGTCCCTGGCACCGGGCTCGGGATCCTCAGGTCCGACCAGGACATGTCGACGTCGTTCGGCAAGCTGCCCCCGGCCGTTCGGGCCAAGGCCCGGGAGAAGCAGCTGATGATCATCACCAAGGCCAACTCGCGCGCCACGGTCCACCGACCGGCATACCTGGACTACGTCGGCGTCAAGACGTTCGACGAGTCGGGGGAGGTCATCGGCGAGCGCCGTTTCCTCGGTCTGTTCAGCTCTGCGGCATACACCGAGAGCATCACCCGGATCCCCGTCCTCCGCGAGAAGGCGGTGCAGGTGCTGGCCGGCGCCGGGTTCCCACCGTCCAGCCACAGCGGCAAGGCGCTGATGGACGTCCTCGAGACCTATCCTCGCGACGAGCTCTTCCAGACCCCCGTGCAGGAGCTGTTGCCGGTCGTCGAGGCCGTGCTGCGCCTGCGCGAGCGACGACAGCTGCGGTTCTTCGCCCGCCGCGACTCCTACGGCCGCTACCTCTCCTGCCTCGTCTACCTCCCCCGCGACCGCTACACCACGCAGGTCCGGGAGCGGATGCAGCGCATCCTCAAGGACGCCATGGGAGCGGACACCATCGACTACACCGCACGTGTCAGCGAGTCGGTGCTGGCACGGCTGCACTTCGTCATCCGGGCGGCCCCCGGGGAGATGTTGCGCGAGTTCGACGAGCCCGAGCTGGAGCAGCGGCTGGCAGCCGCGACCCGGTCGTGGACCGACGACTTCGCGGTGGCGGCCGCCGACCAATTCGGGGAGGAGGAGGGCGCCCGGCTCGCAAGGGTGTACGGCGGCGCCTTCCCCGAGGCGTTCAAGGAGGACTTCTCGCCCCGGGTCGCGGCGGCCGACCTACAGCGGATCGAGGACATGGGCACCTCGTCGATCGGCCTGTCGCTGTACGCGCCCGCCGACGCCGCCGAGGGCGAGGCTCGCTTCAAGGTCTACCGCACCGGTACGCCGCTGAGCCTGTCAGACGTGCTGCCGGTTCTTTCGGCGATGGGCGTGGAGGTCGTCGACGAGCGGCCGTATGAACTGAACAGAAGCGACGGAGCGGCCTGGATCTACGACTTCGGGCTGCGCCGGCGTGACGCCATGCCCAAGGACGTCCGGGAACTCTTCCAAGACGCCTTCATGGCCGTGTGGTCCGGTCTGGCCGAGAGTGACGGGTTCTCCGCCTTGGTGCTCGAAGGTGCGCTCGGCTGGCGGAGGATCTCGATCCTGCGCGCGTATGCCAAGTACTTCCGCCAGGCCGGCGCGCCGTTCAGCCAGACCTACATCGAGGCGGCCTTCTTGGCCAACGTGCCGATCGCCCGGCTGTTGGTGGAGCTCTTCGAGGCGCGCTTCGACCCTGGGTCAGGCGACGACATCTCGCCTGATGCCGGGGCGCGTGACCGCGCGGTGGCCGAGCTCGAGGAGCGCATCACCTCAGCGCTCGACGACGTCGCCAGCCTCGACCAGGACCGCATCCTGCGCGGCTACCTGATCGCGGTCAAGGCGACGCTGCGGACGAACTTCTACCAGACCGGCGTCGACGGCAAACCGAAGCCGTATGTCTCCTTGAAACTCGAGCCCGAGGCGCTGCCAGACCTCCCGCTGCCTCGTCCGGAGTTCGAGATCTTCGTGTACTCGCCTCGCGTCGAGGGCGTGCACCTGCGTTTCGGCGCCGTCGCCCGCGGCGGCCTGCGCTGGTCGGACCGGCAGGAGGACTTCCGCACCGAGGTTCTCGGGCTGGTCAAGGCACAGATGGTGAAGAACGCCGTCATCGTGCCAGTCGGCGCCAAGGGTGGGTTCTACTGCAAGCGGCTCCCGGACCAAGCCGCCGATCGCGACGCCTGGATGGCCGAGGGCATCAGCTGCTACAAGACGTTCATCTCCGGCCTCCTCGACATCACGGACAACCGAGTCGACGGCAAGACCGTCCCGCCGCCGCGAGTCGTCCGCCACGACCCCGACGACACCTACCTCGTGGTCGCCGCCGACAAGGGCACCGCGACGTTCTCCGACATCGCCAACGGAGTGGCCAAGGACTACGGCTTCTGGCTGGGGGACGCGTTCGCCTCGGGCGGCTCGGTCGGCTATGACCACAAGGCGATGGGCATCACCGCCCGCGGCGCCTGGGAGTCCGTACGCCGGCACTTCCGCGAGCGGGGCATCGACTGCCAGGCGGAGGACTTCACCTGCGTCGGCATCGGCGACATGAGCGGTGACGTGTTCGGCAACGGCATGTTGCTCAGCGAGCACATCTGCCTGGTCGCGGCGTTCGACCACCGGCACATCTTCCTCGACCCGGCGCCCGACGCTGCGACGTCGTACGGCGAACGGCGCCGCCTGTTTGACCAGCAGCGGTCCAGCTGGGACGACTACGACCGGTCGTTGATCTCCGAGGGTGGCGGGGTCTACGCGCGGACACTGAAGTCCATCCCGGTCACCGCGCAGGTCGCGAAGGCGCTCGGGATCGACTCCGGCGCCGCCAAGATGACTCCGGCCGAGCTGATGCGCGCCGTGCTCGAGTCGCCTGTGGATCTGTTGTGGAACGGCGGCATCGGCACCTACGTCAAGTCGGCCGCCGAGACCAACGCCGAAGCCGGCGACAAGACCAACGACGCGATCCGCGTTAACGGCGCAGAGCTGCGCTGCAAGGCGGTCGGCGAGGGTGGCAACCTCGGGTTGACCCAACGGGGGCGGATCGAGTACGCACGGTCGGGCGGTCGGATCTGCACGGACTTCATCGACAACTCCGCCGGCGTTGACACCTCAGACCACGAGGTCAACATCAAGATCCTGCTCCAGGCGGTGATGGACTCCGGCGACATCACCGAGAAGCAACGCAACGAACTGCTCGCCTCGATGACCGAGGAGGTCGGCCGGCTGGTGCTCGCCGACAACCACGGGCAGAACCTCGCGATGGCCAGCGCAGAGTCCGTGGCGGCACCACTGATGCACGTCCACGCCTCCTGGATCAAGCGGCTCGAGAAGCAAGGTCTCATCAACCGGGAGATCGAGTTCCTCCCGTCGGAGAAGGAGCTCGACGCCCGCCGGGCGGCCGGCACCGGCCTCTCCGCCCCCGAGCTCGCCGTGCTCCTCGCCTACACCAAGATCGTGTTGGCCGACCAGCTGCTGCAGAGCGATTTCCCCGATGACCCCTTCCTGCGAGGCGAGCTGTTCGGCTACTTCCCCAGCAACATGCGGCAGCCGTACCGCACGCAGATGGCCACCCACCCGCTGCGCCGCGAGATCATCGCGACCCAGGCGGTCAACAGCCTGGTCAACTTCGCCGGCATCACGTTCTTCCACCGGCTCAGCCAGGAGACCAGCGCGACCGCTGAGGAGCTCGCCATTGCCAACCTCGTCTGCCGCGAGGTGTACGGCGCGAACCACCTGATCCGCGAGATCAATGCCTTGGACGGCTCGGTCGACGCGGCCGTCCAGACGGACATGCGGCTGACGGTGCGCACCCTGATCGAGCGGGCGACGCGGTGGATGGTCAACAACCGCAGGCCACCACTGGACTCCGAGGCGACGGTCGACCACTTCGGCACGGCGATCCAGGAGGTCGTGCAGGAGCTACCGAAGATCCTCATCGGGGTGGCTGCCGAGGAGTACGACGCCCGTCGGCATCGGTTGACAGAGGCAGGGGTGCCCGACGAGCTCGCGGAGTGCGTCGCGGTGCTGCCGCCGTCGTACGCCGCGTTGGAGGTGGTCGAGATCGCCAAGCGGGACGACATCGACGCCCTCGAGGTGGCCAGGGTGCACGCCACCTTGGCGGAACGGATCGGGCTGAGCGCGCTGCTGGCCAAGATCGTGGCGCTACCCCGCGACGACCGGTGGCAGACGATGGCGCGGGCATCACTGCGCGACGACCTGCACGCGGTGCACGCGCAGCTGACCGCACAGGTGTTGGCCGGCACCGACACAGCCGCCACCGCCGCCGACCGCGTCGCGGCCTGGGAGAAGGGTGACGACGTCGTCGTCAGCCGAGCCACCGCGACGCTCGACGAGATCACCGCCGACGACGGGGCCGACCTGGCCCGCATGTCGGTCGGGCTCCGCGTCGCACGAGCGATGCTCACGTAGGCGTTGGCCATGGGGGAGATTCTGAGCGTCAACGAGGTGCGCAAGTCTTACGGGCGCCTGCGCGCGGTCGACGGCGTGAGTTTCAGTGTCCAGCAAGGGGAGTTCTTCGGGATCCTCGGCCCCAACGGCGCTGGCAAGACGACGACCCTGGAGATCATCGAGGGCCTGCGCGCCGCCGACAGCGGCGACGTCTCCTTGCTGGGCACGTCGCCGTGGCCGCGCAACAGCGCGCTGCTGCCCCGCATCGGGGTCCAGCTGCAGGCGTCGGCGTTCTTCGAGATGTTGACGGCGCGCGAGCAGATACGCACGTTCGCCGCCCTGTACGGCGTCCCTGGCGCCACGGGCGACGACTGGCTGGAGCGGGTCGGGCTGACCGACAAGGCCGACACCCGCACCGAGCAGCTGTCGGGCGGCCAGCTGCAGCGCCTGTCGATCGCCTGCGCGCTCGTGCACGAGCCCGAGGTCGTGTTCCTCGACGAGCCGACGGCGGCCCTCGACCCGCAGGCTCGTCGCAATCTGTGGGACCTGCTCAGCGGGCTCAGCACGCACGGTCGCACCGTCGTGCTCACCACTCACTACATGGACGAGGCCGAGGCGCTGTGCGACCGGGTGGCGATCATGGATCACGGGAAGATCTTGCAGCTCGACGCCCCGGCGGCGTTGGTCCGCGGCCTCGACGCCGCCGTGCTGATCAGCGTGGAGCCCGCCGCGCTGGACGGCGCAGACGCCAACCGGCTGCCCGGCGTCGACAGCGTCGAACGCACCGAGACGTCGATCGTGCTGGCCACCCGCGACCCGTCGACGGTGCTGGCCGCGCTGGCCGAGAAGAAGGCGTTGGCCGGCCTCCAGGTCAGGGGCGCCACGCTCGAGGACGTGTTCTTGGAGCTGACCGGGCGGGAGTACCGCGCGTGACCGGCTCCCGGAGCCTGGCGACGGCGCTCCTCAGGGGGTACCTCCGGGACCGGCAGGCCGTCTTCTTCACCTTCGTCTTCCCGTTGATGTTCCTGGTGCTGTTCGGCGGCATCTTCCCCGACGAGGACGCGCCCGCGATAGAGGCGGTCCGGGTCGGCGACGTGCGGCTGTTGGAGTCGATGCCGCCGGCGGCTCAGACGGCCTTCGACGAGGCCTTCGACGTGAGCGAAACCGGCGACCTCGACGCCGCGATCGAGCAGGTGCGTGACGGCGATGTCGCGATGGCGATCGAGCAGCGAGGGAGGAACATCGTCGTGCACTACAGCGAGGCCGACCAGGTGCAGGCCGCGGTCGCCCAGGGGACGCTTCGGTCCTTCGTGCAGGCGGCGAACATCGCCGCGTCCGGGCAGCCGCCCGCGTTCGGCTTCCGCTCCGAACGGGTCGAGGACGAGTCGTTGGAGACCATCGCGTTCGTGACGCCGGGCCTGCTGGGCTGGGCGATAGCCACGAGCGCGACGTTCGGCCCCGCCGTGACGCTCGTCGGATGGCGGACCAGCAAGCTCCTACGCCGGATCAGGTTGGCGCCGGTCCACACGGAGGCGGTGGTCGCGGCGAGGATCGGGGTGACCCTGCTCGTCGCACTGCTGCAGACGGTGGTCTTCATCGGTCTCGCGGTGCTGGTGTTCGACCTGCGTCTCACCGGGTCGTGGTGGATGGCGGTCCCGCTGCTGTTGTGCGGCGCGCTGTCGTTCATGGCTTTCGGGCTGCTCGCCGGCGCCGTCTCCACGACCGTCGAGGGCGCCACCAACCTGGTCAACATCTTCGTGTTGCCGATGGCGTTCTTGTCCGGCTCGTTCTTCCCACTCGACGATGCGCCGGCGTGGCTCGACTTCGTCTCCCACCTGCTGCCGTTGCGCCACCTCAACGAGGGGATGACCGACGTCATGGTCCGCGGTCAGGGGCCGGAGGCCGCATTGGTCCCGATGGCGATCCTGCTCGGGTTCGGTGTCGTCGTGGCGGCGATCGCGAGCCGCTTCTTCAGATGGGAAGCCCAGTGAGCCGCTTGGGGCGGGCATGGATGCGTCACCCAGGGGTACGGGTGGCTCATGACTGAAGGCGCGAAAGAACCACCGATCCAAGACGAAGGTGTCCCCTCCGAGGAGGATGTCGCAGACGCCAAGGTCAAGGAGCAGCTAGAGACCGATCCGGAGGATGTCCCCAACGCCCCCAACCGCGACCCGTTCGAGGATCCCGACCCGATGGACCCCGGTCCTGGCAGCGAGCCCGACCCGAAGCCGGGCACGGAGTCGTTCGAGCGTCCCGGCGAGTCGTCCAACTGGCAGGGCCAGCAGCGCCCTGACTGACTCGCGGGCGGGCAGCGCGGCGGCGTACCCTTGCGACCGTGGCAGGCCCTGACCTCTCCGACCGAATGAAGCACCTCGACGCGACGCTGACGAGCATCGAGCAGGTGCTCGACCCGGATAGCATGCGCGCAGAGATCGTCGATCTCGGTGAGCAGGTCGCCGCCCCCGACCTGTGGGACGACCAGGCCAACGCGCAGCGCATCACCGGCCGGCTGTCGGTGCTGCAGGCCGAGCTCGACCGGATCACCGCCCTTCGCCGCGGCCTCGATGACGCCGCAGTGCTGACCGGGCTGGCTGCCGAGGAAGACGACGACTCCGCGCTCGCCGAGGCCGAGGGTGAGATCGACCGGCTCGCCAAGAGCATCCAGGCGCTCGAGGTGCGCACGCTGCTTGCCGGTGAGTACGACGAACGTGACGCCCTGGTCTCGATCCGCTCCGGCGCTGGGGGAGTCGACGCGGCCGACTGGGCCGAGATGTTGATGCGGATGTACCTGCGCTGGGCCGAGCGGCACAAGTATCCGACCGAGATCTACGACACGTCTTACGCGGAGGAGGCCGGCATCAAGTCGGCCACGTTCGCCGTCAAGGCGCCGTACGCCTACGGCACCTTGAGCGTCGAGCAGGGAACCCACCGGCTGGTGCGGATCTCACCGTTCGACAACCAGGGGCGACGGCAGACGTCCTTCGCGGCGGTGGAGGTCGTGCCGGTGATCGAGCAGACCGACGAGATCGACATCCCGGACGAGGAGGTCCGCACCGACGTCTTCCGCTCCTCGGGACCCGGCGGGCAAAGCGTCAACACCACCGACTCAGCCGTGCGGCTCACCCACATCCCGACCGGCCTGGTGGTGGCCGTGCAGAACGAGAAGAGCCAGCTGCAGAACAAGAACACGGCCATGGTGATCTTGAAGGCCAAGCTGCTCGCGATGAAGCGGGCCGAGGAGAAGGCCACGCTCGACGAGATGCGCGGAGACGTCGCGGCGTCGTGGGGAGACCAGATGCGGTCCTATGTCTTGAACCCCTACCAGATGGTCAAGGACCTGCGGACCGAGTACGAGGAGGGCAACCCCTCGCGCGTGCTCGACGGCGACCTCGACGACTTCATCGAGGCGGGTATCCGCTGGCGGCGTTCGGCGACCTCGGGTTAGCGTCCAGACGTCGGGTTTGGTGGGCGCCACGGTTGGGTACGGGCGGCGCATGAACCAGCATCCCGGGGCTCCGAGCGGCGGCGACCTGTTGGCGCTCTACCTCAACGACCACCTCACCGGCGCCAGTGTCGGAGTGCACCTCTTCCGTCGGGCGGCGCAACTCCACCACGACCGAGCGGCCCGCGAGACGCTGATCGGGCTTTCCCGTGAGGTCAATGCGGACCGCGACACGCTGATCGCGTTGATGAAGCGGCTCGACGTGTCTCCCCAGCGGCACCGAATGGCATTGGGCTGGGCGGCAGAGAAGGCAGGACGGCTCAAGCCCAACGGGACCCTGATCAAACGGTCCCCGCTCAGCGACGTCGTCGAGCTGGAGACTCTGCGGCTCGGCGTGGAGGGGAAGGCATGCGTGTGGAAGCTCCTTGCCGTGCTGGCTGACAGCGACCCCCGGATCTCCGCGGACGAGGTGGACGAGCTCGAGCAACGCGCCCGGCGCCAGATCGAC
>JACCUS010000024.1 GCA_013811715.1 Nocardioidaceae bacterium | reverse complement strand
TGGTCGCGAACGTGCTGGCCTGGGCGCGGGGCGACCTGGCGGTCGGTGCGGGCGACGAGATCGTGATCACCGAGATGGAGCACCACTCCAACATCGTCCCGTGGCAGCTGTTGGCCGAGCGCAGCGGAGCCACCCTGCGATGGTTCGGACTGACCGACGAGGGCAGGCTCGACCTGTCCGACATCGACGACCTGATCACCGAGCGCACCAAGGTGGTCGCGGTCGGGTGGGTCTCTAACATGCTCGGCACTGTCAACCCGGTCGCTGAGCTGACCCGACGGGCGCATGAGGTGGGGGCACTCGTCGTTGTTGACGCGTCCCAGGCGGTTCCACAGTTCCCGGTCGACCTCGCCGCGCTGGGCGCTGACTTCGTCGCGTTCACCGGCCACAAGATGGTCGGGCCTACCGGCATCGGCGTTCTGTGGGGGAGGCGTGAGCTGCTGGAGGACCTGCCACCGTTCCTCGGCGGCGGGTCCACGATCGAGACCGTCCGGATGCAGAGCACCACGTGGGCAGCGCCACCGGCGAAGTTCGAGGCCGGCACCCCTCCGATCGCCCAGGCCATCGGGCTCGGTGCGGCGGTGGACTACCTGGGGTCGCTCGGCATGGAGCAGGTGGCGGCGCACGAGCATGCCGTCACGGCGTACGCCCTCGAGCAGATGACGGCGATCAGCGGCCTCAAGGTCCTCGGCCCGACCGAGGCCGTCGAGCGTGGGGCAGCGGTCAGCTTCGAGGTCGACGGCGTGCATCCACATGACGTCAGCCAGGTGCTCGACTCGTTGGGAATCGCGGTGCGGGCGGGACACCACTGCGCCAAGCCCGCGCATGCGCGGTTCGGCGTGCAGTCCTCCACGCGCGCGTCGTTCTACCTGTACACGACGCCGGCCGAGGTCGACGCGCTCGTCGACGGGATCGAGCAAGTGAAGCGGTTCTTCAGGGTGGGATCGGTGCGCTGATGGATCTGGAGAGCCTGTACCAGGAGATCATCCTCGACCACTACCGATCACCCCACCACGCCGGGCTGCGGGAGCCCTACGAGGGAGAGGCGTTCCATGTCAATCCCACGTGTGGCGACGAGGTGACGCTACGGGTGCACGTGGTCGACGGCGTCATCGAGGACGTGTCGTACGACGCCCTCGGTTGCTCGATCTCGCAGGCGGCGACGTCGGTGTTGACCGACCTGATGATCGGCAGCCGAGTGGAGCAGGCGCTGAACACACATGAGGTCTTCGTCGACCTGATGCAGGGTCGTGGCAGGGTGGAGCCTGACGAGGACGTGCTCGAGGACGGCATCGCGTTCGCCGGTGTGGCGAAGTTCCCAGCGCGGGTGAAGTGCGCGCTGCTGGGTTGGATGGCTTGGAAGGACGCGACGGCGAAGGCCGTCGCCGATGTGGAGGTATGAACATGACCAACGACACGACCGACCTGCCCGACGTCGACCTCAGCCCCGAAGGCTCGACGGTCGCCAAGGACGATGTGCTGGAGGCGTTGAAGGACGTCGTCGACCCCGAGCTCGGCATCAACGTCGTCGACCTCGGCTTGATCTACGACGTCGCTGTTGACGAGGCCAACAGCGCGGTGATCGACATGACGTTGACGTCGGCAGCGTGCCCGTTGACCGACGTGATCGAGGACCAGACCCGCACGGCGCTCGAGGGCCTGGTCAACGGCTTCCGCATCAACTGGGTCTGGATGCCGCCATGGGGACCCGACAAGATCACCGCCGAGGGCCGCGAGATGCTCCGCGCCCTCGGCTTCAACGTCTGATCTGGTTGGCCGTCCAGTCGAGCTCGAGTGAGATGCCGGTCGCGATCGCTGCCACGAGGGCCCGGCCGGCCTTGGTGTTGCGCGCGACAGTGTGGATGACGCACACGAGCTCAGCGCCGAAGCGCCGCCGTCAGCACAGTGCCTGCGCCGCGAACGGGTACGACTCGGTGCGGACCGGACGGCTCCTCGACCCGGACCCGCGCCTGTGGGCACCAGAGTTCATCGTGCTGTCCGGCGTGCCGTCCGCCGCCGATGTGAGTCGGCTCGCCGCGGTCGCCGCCGACCCCAGGAACGCCATCGGCGTTGTCGTGGTGGGGGACGTCGTGAGCGCACAAGTAAGGATGGTCGCCTCGTCCGAGGGGCGGCTCTGGTGCGGCCCCCTGGGCATCGACGTGGTCGGTCACCGGGTCACGAAGGAGACCTACCGGGACGCGTTGAGCGTCTTCGACGCGGAGATCCGCAAGGGCGGCGACGGCGGCCCGACCGGACCCGACGCCCCGGCCGGCGGTAGCGCGCTGCCCATCATCGATCCCGACGCCCTCGACGTGACCGCGAGGACGCCGGTGGAGATCACCACCCTCGGGCACCTGAGCGTGACCGGGCGGGGAGAGATCGACGAGGCTCGTCGCGACCTGCTCACCGAGCTGGTCGTCTACCTGGCGCTGCACCCGGACGGAACCCACCCGAACGTGCTGTCCGCGGCGATCTGGCCCCGCGGAGTCAGCGACGAGGTTCGAGACAGTGCGTTGGCTTCGGCCGCCAACTGGCTTGGCACCACCCGGCCGGCGAGCCCCGGTTGGCGATCGACGGCGAGGGGCGCTGGCGGCTCAACCCCTCCGGTGTCCGGGTTGACTGGGACGTGTTCCGGGCCCTGGCGAACCGGGCCGCGACCGGGTCCGACCCGGTCGGTGATCTCGAGCTCGCGATGACGCTCGTTACCGGCCCCGCCTGGACAGGATTGCCCGCAGGACGCTACGGGTGGCTGGCCTACGAGACGATCGAGGCCGATGTGCGGGTCGCCGGGGTGGCCGTCGCCCGCCGGCTCACCTCGCTGACCGCGTCTGCGGGCAACCCGATGCGTGCCCGCAACGCGTTGATGGCGGGCCTGCGACTCGCTCCCGCCTGTGAGGAGATCTGGCGCGACGCGCTGACGCTGGCCAACCAGTTCGCCGAACGTGCCGACGTACGCGCGGTCGCCGACGACATGTACGCCGCGATCGCGCGCTTCGGCTCGCCTCGGGGCGCGGAGGCGGAGACCGACGCTGTAGTCGACCAGCTGTTGCCGGGCTACCGCAGATCCGCTGCCTGACGCCGGCGGCGCGCCACGCCGGGTAGCGGTCCCGTTCGAGCGGCTAGCCGGCTGGATCGACCGGTACGACACCGCCCACCCCGACACACGGTGGGCCGTATCGCCCGACTCGGTCACGGCCCGCAGCCCGGACGGTACCGAAGTCGTCATGCCGGTGCCCTTCGCGCCGTTGACCGACGCGTCGCTGCAGGGACTGATAGCCCATCTGCGGCAGCCATGGGAGGTCGGGATACTGCTCGTACGGCGCGGAGGCTTCGCCGTGGCACACCTGACTGGGACCGAGACCCGCGACTCCAAGGTGGGCAAGCGCCACGTGCAAGGGCGCTCCAAGGCCGGCGGCTGGTCGCAGCAGCGCTTCGCCCGGCGCCGGGACAACCAGGCCAAAGCCGCGTTCGACGCGGCAGCCGAGCACGCCGATCGACTCCTTTCGCCGATCGTGTCGCGGCTCGACCTGGTGGCGACTGGCGGTGACCGCAAGGCCGTCGAAGCCGTGCTGGCTCGTCGGGAGTTGGCGCCGCTGAGCGAGCGTCCCCAGCATTGGCTCGGGGGAGTGGCGGATCCGCGGAGAGACGTGCTGCTGCGGGCCATAGTTCAGGTGCGTTCGCTGGACGTCGCAATCACCGACCCAGCCGCCTAGCGGGACGGGCGCGAGTCAGCGTCTGGTGTCGAGGTGCAGGAGAGATGACGACGCCCCACGGGCACTACTGGTCGGCATGCTCGCGCAGCCACTCCAGCGCCGCCTCGGCGGAGTTGAGGATCGAGATGTGTCCGTCCTCCGGAGACCGCCGCACTTCTGCCGAGGGCAAGCGGCCGGCGAGCCACTCGCCGTGCGTGCTCGGCACGACGCGATCACGGCCGCCGTGCAAGATCAACGTCGGCGCCGTCACCTGGGCGGGGTCGAATCCCCATGGGGCGACGTAGGCAAGATCGTCGTCGATCAGCCCGCCCGGTCCGGCCGCCATGGCGGGACCGACCACCTTCATGAACCAGGACCATTCCCCGCCGAGGGCAGCGAGATCGGCCGGGATAAATCCCGGATCCTCCTCGGTGGCCGTCGCCTCGTACGCCTCCTTCGCCGCGCGCCCGGCCACAGCGGCGTGCAGCGATGCCACGCCAGCGGGTGCCATGCCCGCGAAGTAGTCGAGCCCCTCGGCGCCGTACGGGGCGATCCCGGCGACGATGGTCACTGCACGGACCCGGTCGGGGAGCAGGGCCGCGCAGGCCAGCGCGTGGGGCCCGCCACCGGAGTGGCTCATCACGGCGAACCTGTCGATGCCTAGCGCGTGGGCGACGCTGGAGACATCAGCGGCCGCGGACGCCACGTCCCGGCCTCGGTGAGGCGTCGATCCGCCGTATCCCGGCCGATCGTAGGACACCCACCGGATACCGAGCCGGTCGGCCGTCGCGAAGAGGGGCTCGGGAGGGCTGCCGATGTTCGGCGTGCCGTGGTGCCAGAAAACAGCGAGGCGACCGGCCGCGCCATCCGTCCCCGTGTCGTACACGTGCAGCGTGCGCCCGTCGCCCAGCTGCAGATCTGTCTCTCTCACCACGCACCACCCTAAGTTGATTGACCCTCTCCTCCTACGTCGGAACTGCGCCGGGCGGATCGACATGGCTGCGCCGCCCGGCTCAATGCGAAATCCTGCCCTGTAGCCTGAACGGCATCCTGCCCGCAAACCTCCGATGGGCACGTCGACGCCCCGGAAGGCTCACCGCGCACTCGCCATGATCACCGCACGCAACCTGCACATCCGAGTTGGCGCACGCGTGCTCGTCGATGACGCGACGTTTCGCATCGGCGCTGGCGACAAAGTGGGGCTGGTGGGGCGCAACGGCGCCGGCAAGACGACGATGACCAAGGTGTTGGCGGGGGAGGCCCAGCCCGCAGCCGGTGCGGTGACCCGCGCCGGGTCGGTCGGCTACCTGCCGCAAGATCCCCGTACCGGTGACCTCCAGGTGCTCGCGCGCGATCGGATCCTGTCCGCGCGCGGCATCGATGACGTCGTACGTCGACTACGCCATTCGGAGCAGCAGATGGGGAGTCACGACCCCGCAACGCAGCAGTTGGCGATGCGCCGGTACACCAATGCGGACGCCGAGCTGCATGCCGCGGGGGGCTTCTCGGCCGAGTCGGAGGCTGCCCAGATCGCGGCCAGTCTCGGGCTGCCCGACCGGGTGCTTGGGCAGCCGCTGCAGACATTGTCTGGCGGACAGCGGCGGCGGGTCGAGCTGGCCAGGATCTTGTTCTCCGGCGCCGAGACGCTACTGCTGGACGAACCGACCAACCATCTCGACGCCGACTCCATCGGTTGGCTGCGAGAGTTTCTCAAGTCTCATCAGGGCGGCCTGGTGGTGATCAGCCACGACGCCTCGCTCCTCGAGCGGACCATCACGAGGGTCTTCCACCTCGACGCGAACCGGGCGGAGGTCGATGTCTACAACGTGGGCTGGTCGAGGTACCTGCAGCAGCGGGAGACCGATGAACGCCGACGCAAGCGAGAGCGCGCCAACGCCGAGAAGAAGGCGACGGCCCTGATGGCACAGGCCGACAAGATGCGCGCCAAGGCGACGAAGGCGACCGCGGCACACAACATGACTCGCCGGGCCGAGCGGTTGCTCGGCGGGTTGGAGGCGGAGCGGCGAAGTGACAAGGTCGCGAGAATCACGTTCCCCTCTCCCGCGCCGTGCGGCAAGACGCCGTTGATGGCCGAGGAGCTGTCGAAGTCCTACGGATCGCTGGAGGTGTTCACCGACGTCGATCTGGCAGTGGACAAGGGGAGCCGAGTCGTCGTCTTGGGGCTCAACGGGGCCGGCAAGACGACGCTGTTGCGCATACTGAGCGGCTTGGACGAGCCCGATACGGGAAAGGTCCTGCCAGGCTACGGTGTGAAACTGGGTTACTACGCGCAGGAGCACGAGACCCTCGACCTCACACGGACGGTCTTTGAGAACCTGCAGTCCGCGGCGTCGGCGCTCACCGAGACGCAGGCGCGCGGTGTGCTCGGGGCGTTCCTCTTCTCCGGCGATGACGCGCACAAACCCGCCAGGGTGCTGTCCGGGGGTGAGAAGACGCGGCTCGCGTTGGCGACCCTGGTGGTGTCGGCCGCCAATGTGCTGCTGCTCGACGAGCCCACCAACAACCTGGACCCGGCCAGCCGGGCTGAGGTGCTTGCGGCCATCCGTAGCTACGAGGGGGCCGTCGTGCTGGTGACCCATGACGAGGGTGCGGTGGAGGCGCTCGAACCGGACCGGGTGCTGATCTTGCCCGAAGGCGATGAGGACCTTTGGAACGACGGGTACGTCGAGCTGATCTCGCTGGCCTGAGTCGCTCGACGCCCAGCGTCTACGCTTCCCCTTATGACCGATCAGTGCGAGGACGTCGGCCTGCGCTTCGATGTCGACGACGCCGTCGTCACGATCACACTTTGCCGCCCCGAGACCGGCAATGCCCAGACGCCGCGGATGTGGGCGACGCTCGCTGAGATCGGTGAGTCGTTGCCGTCCGGTGCGCGAGTCGTGGTGTTACGTGCAGAGGGTGAGTCGTTCAGCTCCGGTCTCGACCGCCGGATGCTCGCACCCCCTGCTGTCCCAGGCGACATCTCTCTGGCCCACCTGGAGCGACTTGACGACCGGGCGCTGACGGAGACCGTCGCTACGTTCCAGGAGGCCTTCGGCTGGTGGCGCCGGCCCGACGTGGTCACGATCGCCGCCGTGCAGGGGCACGCGGTCGGCGCCGGGTTCCAGCTGGCGCTGGCATGTGACCTGCGCGTCTTGGCGGAGGACGCCAGGTTCGCGATGCGTGAGACGTCACTCGGGCTGGTCCCCGACCTCGGCGGCACCCAGCCGCTGGTAGAGGCGATCGGCTATTCCCGAGCTCTCGAGGTGTGTGTCACTGGTCGGTGGATCGACGCCGACGAGGCGCGTCATCTCGGGTTGGCGACGATCGTCGTACCCAGGGAGGATCTTGACGGAACGGTCGCCGACCTCGCCGCCGCCCTGATCGCCCCACCACACGATGCGGTCACGGCGACAAAGGCACTGCTGCGGACGGCGGCCGCGCGCAGCTTTCCCGACCAGCTCAGCGCAGAACGCTCCGCCCAGGTCGACCGGATCCGCGCCCTGCCGGCGACGTGGACCGGGAACAACGAGCTCTGAACCAGTGTTACCGGTGAGGCGATGAGCAGTCACAACACCATGCGGATGATGCACCAGTTCAGCCGCCAAGACCCGACCAAGGACGGCGACAAGCTGGCTCCGGGTACGACGCGTCGGGTGCTGGCGTTCGCGAAGCCGTACATGCGGCAGATCCTCGCCTTCCTCGGGCTGGTGATCATCGCCTCCGCGCTGATTGTGGCCACGCCGTTGCTGTTCAAGAAGATCGTCGATGACGGCGTGTTGCAGGGCGACGGGTCGCTGGTGACGTTACTGGCACTGGTCATCGCAGGCCTCGCGGTGGCCGAGGCGGTCTTGACACTGGCTCAGCGTTGGTACTCCTCCCGAATCGGGGAGGGGCTGATCTATGACCTGCGAACCCAGGTGTTCGGTCACGTGCAGGAGATGCCGCTGGCGTTCTTCTCTCGCACCCACACCGGGTCGCTCGTCTCCCGGTTGAACAACGACGTCATCGGGGCGCAGCGGGCCTTCACCTCGACACTTTCCGGCGTGGTCAGCAACGTCATCGTCTTGGTGTTGGTGGCGGTGACGATGCTCATCTTGTCGTGGCAGATCACCTTGCTCGCGCTGATGATGCTGCCGCTCTTCTTGTGGCCGGCGAAGTGGGCGGGACGCCGGCTGGCCGGGCTCACCCGAGAGCAGATGGAGACCAACGCCGGCATGTCGACGATGATGACCGAACGCTTCAACGTCGGCGGCGCCATGCTCGTGAAGCTCTTCGGCCGGCCTGTGGAGGAGCAACACGAATTCTCCGAGCGGTCCGCAACGGTGCGGGACCTGGGCATCCGGATCGCGATGACCGGGCGGATCTTCTACAGTGCTCTGACCCTGGTGGCCTCGCTGGCCACCGCTTTGGTCTACGGCATCGGCGGGCATCTGGCGATCGCCGAACATGTGAGCGTCGGGACCCTGCTCGCGCTCGCAGCTCTGATGGGTCGTCTCTACGGTCCGCTGACGTCGCTGTCGAACGTCCGGGTGGACATCATGACCGCGATGGTGTCGTTCGAGCGGGTCTTCGAGGTGCTCGACCTGGTGCCGATGATCCGCGAGCAGCCGCACGCGAAGGCGCTGGCCGACAATCCCGCGACCGTTCGGTTCGCGAACGTCGACTTCCGCTACCCGTCCTCCGACGAGGTGTCACTGGCAAGCCTCGAGGCGGCGGCCCGCAAGGACGGCCGACCCAGCAGCCAGGTGTTGCACGACGTGAGCTTCGACATCGGAGCGGGGCAGATGGTGGCCCTGGTGGGCCCGTCGGGCGCGGGCAAGACCACCCTGACCCACCTGGTGGCCCGGCTGTACGACGTGAGCGCCGGCTCGGTGCGAGTGGGCGGTGAGGACGTCAGGGACGTAACGTTGGCGTCTCTGCACGACGCGGTGGGCTATGTCACCCAAGACGCGCACATGTTCCACGACACGATCCGGGCGAACCTGCTGTACGCACGACCCGACGCCACCGAGCCAGACATGGTCGCCGCGCTCAGAGGTGCTCAGGTGTGGGGCCTGGTCGGCTCGCTGCCCGACGGGCTCGACACGGTCGTCGGTGATCGTGGCTACCGTCTGAGCGGTGGTGAGCGTCAGAGGCTGGCCATCGCCCGGCTGCTCCTGAAGGCGCCGCGAATCATCGTCCTCGACGAGGCGACCGCCCATCTCGACAGCGAGTCCGAGGTCGCGGTGCGGCGAGCGCTCGACACCGCGTTGGAGAACCGGACGTCGCTGGTTATCGCGCATCGGCTGTCGACCGTCCGACACGCCGACGAGATCCTGGTCGTCGACGAGGGGCGGATCGTCGAGCGCGGCACTCATCGCGATCTGCTCGCCGCTGGCGGTCTGTACGCCGACCTGTACCGCACCCAGTTCGCCGCAGACGCCGACGACTCGGCCCTGACCTCGCTTTGACCACCGCACCCGCGAGGGGTCACAAGTGCACCCGCGAGGGGTCGCGAACGCACCCGCGAGGGGTCGCGAACGCACCCCACCCCGCGAGGAGTCGCGAACGCACCGGCGAGGAGTCGCAAACGCACCCGCGAGGAGTCGCAAACGACTGCACAGTGCTGGCTCCGGCTTTCATTTCGCGTCAGAGGTCGACGGACCACCCACTAGATCTCCCGGTCGGAGTAGAGGCCCGCGAGGCGTCGGTAGCAGCTCGGCGTCGACAGCACGTCGGGGCTGTCCACCACCTGGTCGACAGCCCCCACGAGGGGCAGTGAGCGCAAAACGGGGTCGGTCACGGTCGCCAGGCATGCCTGGTTGAAGCGGTCGGCCATCAGCACGCACGCGGGCTGTTCGTAGTACCTGCTGAGGGTCGGCTCGAGCGGACTGGTCAGGCAGGCTTCGTTGTGGCGGCGGGCGAGCGCGGTGTAGGCCCCGCCCAGCGCGCACTCGCGCCGAGCGACGTCGGGAGCGTGCAACGCCTCGGCCAGAAGGGCTGGCAGGTTGTCGGGGTGCGGGAGGCGCGCGAACGCCGTGCCGAGCCACTTCTGGTATGGCGCGTACCGGCGCTCCAGCAGCAACGCCAGGCGCATCAGCTCTCGGACCAGCCTGGCAGCGGTCACCGCCGAACCGACCTCGTCACAGACCTCGGCGGTGCGGGCCACGAAGGCCTCCTCCTGCCCCAGCCGGTGCCATTGGCACGCAAGCAACCAGCGCCACACCTGGTCCGGATACCAGGACAGAGCCCGTCGCACGTTGCCGACTGCGCCCGAGTCGTCCGCGTACACCGCCCCGGCGACGACGCCGAGCAGCCGTTGCTGCGGGGTGAGCAGCCAGTCGAGGACGGACATGCCGTCGGTCGCGTCCACGCCCAGCTGACCGACCAGCCAGCTCGGGAGGGTCGTGATCTCGACGTGATGCGTGACACGGCGTCCCAGCCGAACCGAACCGGCCACCCCCGGAACTGTTCCGGCAGCCGTATCTCGAGCTGGCTCCTGAGGTCGTCGCTCCCCTCCTCTTCGTCGACGAACACCAGCAGTCGCGGGCCCCATCCGTGGTCGGTGGACCGCTCGGTGTCGTACCCAAGCACATCGGATCCCCATCCGAGCAACGCCGCGGCGTGCGCCCGCCCTCCGAGCAGCGGGAGCACGGCCTCGCGGTAGAAGGCGCCGGACAGCTTCGCGGAGGGAAGGAACGCAGGCGCGGGCACGGCACCGATCTTCGCACGAGGCAGCTGACGCCTGCCGGGTTCGTT
>JACCUS010000009.1 GCA_013811715.1 Nocardioidaceae bacterium | reverse complement strand
CGGTCGCGATGACGGCGCGGAAGGTGCGTGCGAAGGCAATCCGGATCGCGGCGAACGCGCTGGAGGCGTCGGTCGACGACCTGGAGATCGTCGACGGGCGGGTGCGGGTGAAGGGCAGCCCGGGCGCGGAGATCGACCTCGGCGCGGTCGCGGTGCTGTCGAACCCGTTGCGGTACGCCTTCGACGTGGCGGCCTCGCGGGCCACCCAGTTCGCGGGCCCCGCCGACGACCTCGGCGAGCCGCCGATCGCCGAGGGTGAGGAGCCTGGCCTTGAGGGCACCGCCTACTACTCACCGACGCGGTCGACGTTCGCCAACGGCATGCACGCGGTGGTCGTGGAGACCGACCCGGAGACCGCCGACATCAAGATCTTGCGCTACTGCGTCGTGCACGACTGCGGCACGGTGATCAACCCGATGATCGTCGAGGGGCAGGTGCACGGCGGGGTGGCGCAGGGCGTCGGCGGCGCGCTGTACGAGCGGATGGAGTACGACGAGTCCGGCCAGCTGCTCAACGCGTCGTACATGGACTTCTTGATGCCCTACGCCAGCGAGGTGCCGCACATCGAGATCGACCACCTCGAGACGCCGTCGCCGTTGAACCCGCTCGGGGTGAAGGGCGCAGGTGAGGCGGGCGTGATCCCTGGCTCGGCGGCAATCGCCTCGGCCATCGAGGACGCGGAGGGCTTTCCCATTTACGCGATGCCGATCTCGCCCAGCGAGCTCTACGCTCTCCGCCAAGCCCACCGCAAGCTCTAGTCGGGTGTGTACGGGCCTTGGGCGTCAGTGCCCGCGGTCGGGTGCCGGAGGTGGGTCCTCGGCCGCACGGAGCTCGTCCTCGCGGACCTGCTGCTCCTCGATACGGCGCTTTACCCGCCCGAGACCCGGGAGGGCACCGAGCATCTCGTTGAGCTCCTTGGACACGTCGAGCAGATCGCGCAGGTCCGGGGCCACCGTCCCGAGGGTGTCGATGACAGGAAGGATGTCGACGGTGAGCTTGTCGACCAGCTGCGGCATCAGGTCGATCACCTCCACGAGCGCATCGACCTCGTCGGGGTCCGTCGTCTCGGCGAGCCGGCGCAGGACGGGCTCGATCTTTCGTAGCGAAGGTTCGAACTCGTCGACGAGGGGCGCCAGCCTGCCGGTCAGCCCGGAGGCGGCTGCGACCACGGTCTCGGTGCGTTCGACCGTCGCGATCGCGCGTGCCGACGCCTCCTCGATGTCGGTCACCACCAGCCCGACCCGGGCGACGATGTCCTCCACCTGGCTAACGACCGACGCCAGTCGAGGGACCAGCGAGATCGCCTGTTCGACCGCGTCGACGCCCTTCGCGGCGGCGCCGAAGAGAGCGGACGGGCCAGGAATGGACAGCGGCATGGCCACACCCTAGGGCTCACCGCGATCCGGAGACCCCCCCGCGGTCAGTCTTTCCCCGCCGCTGCGGTAGCTGTCCCATCTACCCGCTGCGGCCATAACCCCGCACCGGATGGTGCCTTCGCCCGGAACCTCCTCGACCTCACTGATCTCGACGAGTGTCACGGATTGGGTCTTGAGCTCGTGCGCGACCTCTCGCTGGCTGCCCGCCAAGTCCTGTCATGCGACCGCCGACCCGGATACCGGCCGTTCTCCTCGCGCCTCGGGACGCGCGTCTCAACACGCCGTCCTACGATCTACGCCGTGAGGTTCGAACGAATGGAACAGGATCGGGCGATCATCGTCGACGGTCTTAACGCGCTGGACCTCGACTGGTCACAACCGGCCATCTATGACCGACCCGTCGGTCTGCGCCTTCTCTATCAGGATTCGAAGTCAGGGGCGGAGCATTACCTCGTCCGATACCCGGCGAGTCTCAAGGCACGATGGCATCGACACACCGCCGCCCACACCATCGTCGTCCTTGAAGGCAGGCTCGAGGCCAACGATGAAGTAGTCGGCCCGGGGGCCTACTGCCACTTCCCTGCCGGTCAGACCATGCATCATGCCCCCGCAGATGAGGAGTCCTGCCTGTTCATCACCATTTTTCACGGCCCATTCGATGTTCAGCCAGTCGAGGTGGAGCCGGGGGCAGCAGGCGAGGAAGCGCGGCCTTGGGGTCAGGCGCGTCGGTGACCGTCGGCACGGTTGGCGATCGCGACAACACCTCAGCCATCGTTTGCGTCGTCGTACGACCCAGGAGGCGGGAGCTGCTGCAAGGTCCAGGTGTTGCCATCCGGGTCGGTGAACGAGGTGAACGAGCCCCACGGGAGTGTCTGAACCTCGGGCGCGTCGACGCCGCGCTCGAGAAGCTCTTGACGTGCCGCCTCGGCGTCGGTAACGACGACCTGGATGCTGTTCTGAG
>JACCUS010000505.1 GCA_013811715.1 Nocardioidaceae bacterium | reverse complement strand
CCTTCGGTGCGCGTCGTTCGCACCGTGAGGACGCACGGCGCATCCGTCGTCGCCTTGAGAGCGCGACGACCCCTCGGTCGACGCTGCGCCCGGATCCGTCGATCTGGCGCGGCTCGGAGTGATCCGAGACGAGTGGGATCGACCGCCGTGGTCGACCACCTCCGAAGCGACCCGTCGCCAGCCCAGGGTGAGGTTGTGGAGTCGAGGTGGCGTTGGGCGAGGCGTGACCGGCCTGCAGACTGGCTCGGTGAACAGTCGAGGGTCGGTTGATGCTTTGCATCGCTCGACGATGCATGGCGAGCCGCCAGCCCACCGTGAGCGGCTGCTGGCGTTTCGACCGTTGGATCCGACGAACCGGCCGGCGCCGTTGAAGACCTACACAGGCGTCGCGGCCACATTGTTGCCGCGGGAGCTGCGGCCGTCATCGTCATCGGCCGTTGAGGTGCTGTCGGGCCACGTCGCCGAGCCGGGCCAGCTCGACGAGGGGTTGCTCGGCACCCTGCTGTTCCTGGCGGCCGGTATCACCCGGGTCGCGCGCACGGTCGATGGTGATCCGATCTGGTTCCGGTCGGCGATGTCGGCGGGCAATCTCCATCCAGTCGAGGTGTACGTCGTGGGTGACGACGTGCACCATTACCAGCCCCTTGATCACGCCCTGGTGCCCTTGCGCCGAGGTGTGCACGTCTGCGACGACGTGACGTTGGTGCTCACGGGCATCCCGTTCCGGACCTGTTGGAAGTACGGGGAACGGGGATGGCGGCACCTGTGGTGGGACGCTGGCGCGCTGCTGGCCAACCTGCTGGCAGCCGCCGATGCCCATGGTGTGCCCGCCCAGATCTTGGTCGGGTTCTCCGACGCGGCCGTGGCCGCGTTGGTTGGCATCGACGGCGTCGACGAAGTGCCCCTCGCCCTGGTGCGCTTCGGCACTGGTGAGTTACGCCTCCCTCCACCCGAGGCTCTCGAGCCCGTCACCGCGCGCGCCGAGCCGGTGGCCCGTCGCGTGCTGCGCTTCCCGCTCGTCGTGGATGCGCACACCGAGACCGCTCTCGACCTCGACGCCGTCGCCCGCTGGCAGCAAGCGGCGCTGTCTGTCTCACAGCCGGCACCGGCTGTCGTCGAAGCTCCTCCCGACCCATACTCGGACGATCGGGTTGAGCACGTCATCTTGCGCCGCGGTTCCACGCGGCTGTTCCGCCGCCAGCGCGCGCCGTCGGCGCTGCTCGAATGGGGTCTGCCTGCCGCCTGCCGAGCCGTGCCCCTCGACGCCGCGCCCGCGGGCACCTTGCTCGAGCACTTCGTCAACGTGCACGACGTCGCTGGGGCCGAGCCGGGCGGCTATCGCTACACCGCCGTCGGAGGGTTCGAGGGCTGTACCCGCAGCGACGATCCCCGCGCCGCCGGCAGTCGCCTGTGCCTTGACCAGCCGCTTGGCGGCGACTCCGCCTACACGGTCTTCCACGCCGTCACCCTCGACCCGCTGCTCGACACGCTCGGTGGTCGTGGCTATCGGTCTGCCCAACTCGAAGCTGGCATCGCCGCCGGTCGACTGGCGCTCAACGCGGTTGCGGTGGGTGGGGGAGCGACCGGGCTGACATTCTACGACGGCCTCGTTTCCCGATACTTCCATACCGAGGCGGCACCGCTGCTGGCTGTCGCGGTCGGGATCCCCCAGACCAGGCCCGCCCGAAGCGGGGCGCCCGGACATCCTGTCGAGCTGCCGGGCTATGGTCGGTTGATGTCCCGTCTCGCCGCGGGGCTCCATCGCTCATAGTGGGGTCGAGCGCAATCCGCCCGGATGAGCCTCGCGGGCATCACGCGGTCTCCAGCATCGACGATCATTGGCTATGCACGAACCGTGGGTTGTCGACGCTCTAAGTGTGGCGCGGGTGGCCCGTTTGGGGACCGTCGGTGAGGACCGGGCTGTGCGGCTCGTTCCCGTGTGCTTCGCGATCGTCGATGGTTGCCTCGTGAGCGCGGTCGATCACAAGCCGAAGCGAACAGGCCAGCTGCGGCGTCTCGACGACATGATCGCAGCCGGCTCCGCGACGGTGCTGATGGACCACTACGACGATGATGACTGGTCGAAGCTGTGGTGGGTGCGAATTCGTGGCCGCGCCACGGTCCACGCCTCCGACGATCCGGCCGCTCTGACTGTTGTCGACGCGTTGGCAACGAAGTACAGGCAGTACCGCGAGCGGCCGCCGCGAGGGCCCGCGTATCGCATCGAGCTCGACGAAGTCAGGTCGTGGCGCTCCTCCCCGCCTGGCTGACAGAGGCAGCAGCCGCGGATCACAGACTCGGGGGCGACACAGGCTCGCTGCGGTGGGGGGCACGGTTCGCAATTCGTCCCGAGGAGCACGCTGGCGTCGGGGAGGAGCGCTATCAGCCTGAAACGATTGAGGTCGCGAGAGACGCCGGCGTCATGATCACCTTCATCGACGGCACGTGGCGACGTTCGATCTGCTGACCCTCCGATGCGGTTGTCCGTGCGCGAGCTGCCGTGCCATGCGCGACCGTGGGAGGTCGTTTGGCCACGCCCGGGCAGCCCAATCCCGCCACGCATCGAGAACGCGGAGCTCCGCTGTGCGTGGGGACTCGCGATCTCATGGAACGATGGTCACGACACGGGCATTTCCCCGTCGAGTCGCTGCGGCGAGCACAAGAGAGTCGGCACTGATCACGCCCGGCAGCGGCGCCTCGTGGCGTAGGCGAGACGATCGGATATCACCTTGACGTGGACGCCGGCGCCGAGGCCCAGAGGTGGGGCCGCCATTGACACAGAAGATGTCGTCCGGAGCGCCGTTCAGCTTCGTATAGGTCCGAGTGTCCACAATGAGTCGACAAATGATCGAGGCCGGGCGCCGATCGACGACGGCTTTCAGAAACGACGAAAGGGCCGCGATGCGCAGACCATACGGAAGAGAGGCCCAGCCGAGTAGGTGACGGCCGACCGCCGGTATCTTTGCGAATCCTTGAGCAGCGGTGCCACCGGGTGACGTAGCCGTGCGCCCTGCCTGCGGCATTCGTCAGGTTCCGCAGAACGTTCGGCATGGGCCCCGGTCCGGCGGCGCCTGCTCGGCGTACGCGTCGAGCCCCGGCCGAACGTCGAAGGGGTGGGTCACGACGTCGAGCAGGCGCTCGTAGGGCGCAAGATCACCCGTGGTGGCCACCGTGAGCGCGTCCTCCACGAGGTGGTTGCGTGGGATGTACACCGGGTTGACATGGTCCATCGCGGCGGCGGCGTCAGCTGGGCTGCGGGCCTCCTCGGCCAGTCGCGAGCGCCAGCGGGCGGCCCAGCGATCGAAGGCGGAGGCGTCGACGAGCAGTCGGTGGATCACCGCATCATCAC
>JACCUS010000397.1 GCA_013811715.1 Nocardioidaceae bacterium | reverse complement strand
CGCCGAACCAGGTCGTCTCGGAGCAGGTCCAGGGGGCACCCAGATCGCGGCGCTGTGGGACGATCCGATGAGCGGCCCGTACGGCGAGCCAAACAGGGCGGGTCGAACCCGGGCGGGGTCGACTCGGGGCGGGCCCCTTCGCCGCGTGATCCCGATATCGGCATCAGATGCCTGAATCGGGATCACGCGTAGAGCCATGGCTCCCTCGGCCAGGGCATCGACGAGGCCGGGGCGGATCGAGTCCGTCGAGACACGCGTCGGGGTCGTCCCCGACGGCAAGAAACCGACACAGGTCGGATTTTGGCGGCGGGCCCCCAGCCGACCGCCCCCTCAGCCGACCGGCGCCCCGGCCGGCACCTCCCGCTCCTCCTGGGCGCTCACCACGATCGCCAGGCCGCCGCAGATCAGCGCCAGGCCGCCGTACACGGCGATCGGCGGCGCCTGACCGAGGAACACCGCCGCGAGCAGTGCCGCCCCTGGCACCTCCAGCAGGATGCACATGGAGACGAGGGTCGGGCTCATCGTCGCCAGCAGGTGGTTGAAGACCGAGTGCCCGAGCAGCTGCGCGGCAAGCGTCACGGCCACGATCAGCAGCCAGCTCCTGGCCGAGAAGCCGGTGAACTGTGCCCCCGCCGCCAGACAGGCGATGAGCAGCACGGCCGCGCTCGCCGAGTAGCAGATCAGCGTGTACGTTGTCGTGCTCGCCTGCCCGCGGACTCGCCCACCCACGATCACGTAGACCGCCGAGAAGACGCCGCCGACCAAAGCCAGGGCGTCCCCGGTGAGCGCGCGGGTGGACACCGAGAAGTCGACCCCGGACACCACCACGACCCCGGCAAGCGCCACCCCGACACCGATCCAGACCCGCCTGGCCACCCGAGCGCCGTCCAGCCTGGTCAAGACCACCACCCAGGCGGCCTGCAGGCAGACGATCGCGGTCGCCGACGCCACCGACGTGAGCTTCAGCGCGGCCGTCCAGGCGGCGAAGTGGGTGGCCAGCATCACCCCGGCGAAACAGCTGCGCACGACCTCCCGACGCGGCAGCGCGAGCAGCTCGGCCCGGTAGCGGGTCAGTCCGGTGGGCGCCATCGCCAGCGCGGCCAGCCCGCTGCGCCAAAACGACATGGCCAGCGCCGGGACGGCGGTCGCCGCCGCAATCAGGGGTCCGGACATCGACACGCCGATCACGCCGACGGCCAACAGCATCACCTGAAGGCCGGCGATCTCCTTGGCCCTCGGGTCGATCACGGTTTGGCCGCTGGCTCTGTCACGGTGCCATCCTCGCGTCCGGTGTGGCACTCTCTGACACGTGGGTCGCGACGCAGGTGCAGACGCGCTCATCGCCGAGGCGATGAGAAGGTCCGGGCTGATCTGGCTGCAGTCTGACGACCCGCCACGCCGCCGCGCCCTGTGGCATGCCTGGGTGGAGGACACCGCCTACCTGCTGACGGGTGGCGGTGAGCAGCCGGACCCGGGTCTGGGCACCGGCGAGGCGGTGCACGTCGTCGTACGCAGCAAGGACACCGAGCAGCGGCTCGTCGTCTTCACGGCCCGTGCCAGCCGGCTGCTCCCCGACAACGAGGACTGGGAGACGGCCACCGCCGAGCTGGCCAAGAAGCGGCTCAACCTGCACGACGCCGCGCACGCCCCGCACCGCTGGGCGAGTCAGGACGGCTACACCCTCTACCGCCTCGAGCCGACAGGCGAGATCACCGAGGGGCCGGGCAACTACTCCGACCGGAGCCTCCGAGCGGCGCCGGTCGACACCGTCGCCACCACCATCAACCGCCGCCGCTAGGCCAACGGGGGTACGACGATGTGGCCGCTCGACACGGGCACGACCTGCCCGGCCACGTGGCTCCTGACGGCGGCGCCGCGCGACGCTTCGACGCGGCCCGACAGCGCCGACGGCCGCCCCATGTCGACGCCCTGGTCGATGAGGAATCGGGTCTCGCCGTCGGCGGCAGCATGCCCCGCCGCCACCAGGACGAGGCCGAGTCCAGCAGCGGCGGAGCCGGTCGCGGGGTCCTCGGGGATGCCGTAGCCGGGCACGAAGACCCGCGAGTCGACCCGCAGCGGAGCGCCGGCGCCGGACGGCCCGTCCGATTCGAGTGCGAACACGTCCAGGCCGTCCAGCGGGTCGACGAGGCCCGCCAGGTCGATGTCGGTCTCGGCGACCTTGCGGCTCGCGGGACGTGCCCGAGTCACCGCTCCCGGCACGACCCGCAGGTACAGCCAGCTCAGACCGCACCCTGCCGCGTAGGCGGGCCCGACGACGTCGTCTGCGCCGAGGCCCGCCAGGCTCGCCACGGTCGTCGTCTCGGCCGCGGACAGCCGGCGAGCGTGGTCACGCGGCATTGCCGAGAGCTCCAGCGCCGCCGTCGGGTCCGCGGGTACCGCGACGCCGATCAGGCCCGCCCCGCATGACTGCGCCCGCTGCCCCGGGCCGATCATGCCCCGCTGGCGCAACGACCACGCCGTACCGAGGGTCGGGTGCCCCGCGAACGGGATCTCGGCCGCCGGGGTGAAGATCCGCACCCGGTAGTCGGCACCTGCCTCGAGGTCAGCGCTGGTCAGCGCGACCGGGAAGGTCGTCTCCGACAGGTTGAACTCGACAGCGATCGCCTGGAGCTGTGTCGTTGAGAGGTCATCTGCCCCGTAGACGACGGCCAACGGGTTCCCGGCGAAGGGTCGCGAGGTGAACACGTCGACGACTTCGTAGCTGAGGTGGGCATCAGGCATGCCTAGAACACTAGAGACCGCGGGACCACGGCCAGCACCGGTAGCCTCAGTGGCGTGACTGCCGCTCCGACCCGTGTCTTCATCGCGCGACTCGCCGGACTGTTCGTCTACGACCCCAACGGTGACCAGGTGGGCAAGGTCCGCGACGTCGTGGTGGGCGTGCGCACCGACGCCAGGCCGCCACGCGTGCTTGGTCTCGTCGTCGAGGTGCTCGGACGCCGCCGGATCTTCGTCCCGATGACCCGCGTGACGAGCGTCGACTCCGGACAGGTCATCACGACCGGGCTGGTCAACATGCGGCGGTTCGAGCAACGCAGCGCTGAGACCCTCGTGCTCGCCGAACTCCTCGACCGCACGGTGACGCTCACCGAGACCGGCGTGACCGGAGTGGTCTACGACATCGCCATGGAGCAGGGTCGCACTCGCGACTGGATGCTCTCGCGGGTCGCCGTCCAGCATGGGGCAAAGCGGTTCGGCCGCAGGGGACAGACCCAGGTGGTCGAGTGGGGCGAGGTGACCGGACTCGGCGGGACTGAGGTCGGCCAGGGCGCGACCCACCTGCTGGCGGCCATGGACACGATGCGTCCCGCCGACCTGGCCAACGTCATCCACGACCTGTCACCGAAGCGGCGCGGCGAGATCGCGGCCGCCCTCGGCGACGAGCGCCTCGCCGACGTGTTGGAGGAGCTCCCCGAGGACGACCAGGTCGAGATCCTCAGCCAGCTCGAGTCCGAGCGGGCCGCCGACATCTTGGAGGAGATGTCGCCCGACGACGCCGCCGACCTGATCGCCGAGCTGCCCTCCGAGACGGCCGAGCAGCTGTTGTTGCTGATGGAGCCGGACGAGGCGGACGACGTACGACGTCTGCTCGCCTACGAGGAGCACACCGCCGGCGGACTGATGACCACCGACCCGGTGATACTGCCGCCGGACGCCACTGTGGCCGAGGCGCTGGCCAGCATCCGGCAGGCCGAGCTCGCGCCGTCGCTGGCCGCCATGGTCTATGTGTGCCGGCCGCCGTTGGAGACGCCGACCGGCAGGTTCCTCGGGGTGGGGCACTTCCAGCGGCTGCTCCGCGAGCCGCCGTCGACCTTGGTGTCGGGTGTGATCGACAAGGACCTCGAGGCGTTGCGTGTCGACGCGCCACTGGAGGAGGTCACCCGGTTGATGGCGCACTACAACCTGGTGGCCAGCCCGGTGGTCGATGAGTCCGGCCATCTGCTCGGGGTCGTCACGGTCGACGACGTCATCGACAACCTGCTGCCGGAGGACTGGCGAGAGCGGCAGAGCGGTGCACCACCGGCGGTGAACGATGGCCCGTGAGGAGAACCGGGACGACGACCGTCGCGAGTCGACGCGGTGGGCGAGATCCCGCTCGCCGCGACTCGACGTACCGAAGGACCAGCGCCGGGCCCTGGTAAGGCGACCCAACTACGACCCGGAGATGTTCGGGAGGTTCGCGGAAACCTTCGCCCGCTTCATGGGCACGGCGAAGTTCCTCACCTACATGACGGTGTTCGTCATCATCTGGCTGGCGATCAACCTGATCGGGCTGTTCGGCCTGCGGTGGGATCCGTACCCGTTCATCTTGCTGAACCTGTTCTTCTCCACCCAGGCGTCGTACGCCGCCCCGCTGATCCTGCTCGCGCAGAACCGCCAGGAGGCCCGCGACCGGGTCGTCGGAGAGCAGGACCGGGAGGCCAACGTGCGCGCCCATGCGGACATGGAGTTTCTGGCTCGAGAGGTCGCCTCGCTGCGGATGGCGGTCGGCGAGGTCGCCACCCGCGACTTCGTCAGGTCGGAGCTGCGCGGTCTGCTGGCCGACCTTGACGAGAGGGCTCGTGCCGACGAGGACGCACGTGGCTCCGAGGAGACCTCCGCAGGGCGTTCGGGCGAGGCGGGCGCACCACGTACCCTGGGCACATGACCGCCCCACTGCTTGAGCCGATCAACGCGGCGCTCGCGACCGTCAACGACCCCGAGATCCGGCGCCCGATCACCGAGCTCGGCATGGTCCGCGACGTCGACATCGCCACGGACGGCTCGGTCGGCGTCACTGTGCTGCTGACGGTCTCGGGCTGTCCGATGAAGGACACCATCACCCGAGACGTCACGGCCGCGGTGCAGAAGGTCGACGGTGTCAGCGGTGTGCGGGTCAACCTCGACGTGATGACCACAGAGCAGAGGCAGGATCTGCAGAAGACCTTGCGCGGTGGGCAGGTGGCCAAGGAGATCCCCTTCGCGCAGCCGGACTCGCTGACCAAGGTGCTGGCCATCGCCTCCGGCAAGGGCGGAGTGGGCAAGTCGTCGGTGACCGTCAACCTCGCCTTGGAGATGGCCCGGACCGGGCGCAAGGTCGGCATCCTCGACGCCGACATCTACGGTCACTCGATCCCGGTCATGATGGGCGTGGCCGACGCCCGGCCGACCCAGGTCGAGGAGATGATCATGCCGGTCCCGGCGCTCGGGTTGAGCGTCATCAGTATCGGCATGCTCAAGCCCAGACGAGAGCAGGTGGTTGCCTGGCGCGGCCCGATGCTCGACCGGGCGCTCGTACAGATGCTGACCGACGTCTACTGGGGCGATCTCGACGTGCTCCTCCTTGATCTCCCGCCGGGCACCGGCGACATGGCGATGTCGCTCGGCCAGCACCTCCCGAACTCCGAGGTCGTCGTCGTCACGACACCACAGGCGGCCGCGGCCGAGGTCGCCGAGCGGGCCGGCACGATGGCGTCGATGATGCACCAGCGGGTGGCCGGCGTGGTCGAGAACATGAGCTACCTGGTGTGCCCGCACTGCGGACCCTCGCACCACATCGACGTGTTCGGCACCGGGGGCGGCGATCGGGTGGCGGCCACGTTGTCGTCGAGATTCGGGTACGACGTCCCGGTGCTGGGGCGTGTGCCGCTCGACGTGCGGCTGCGTGAGGGCGGCGACTCCGGTCGGCCGCTGGTGCTCGACCACCCCGAGGCGCCCGCCGCTCAGGCGCTGACCGACGTCGCTGAGGCGTTGACCTCCAAGGGCCGTGGCCTGGCGGGTCTGCAGCTCGGGCTCTCACCCGCTGGCCGCTAGCGAACCGTGTTCGTTGCCCGCGATGTGAAAGGCTGATCGGTATGTTCGGCGTCGGGTTGCCCGAGTTCATGGTGCTGGCCCTGGTCGCCGTTTTCGTCTTCGGGCCGGACAAGCTCCCCGACGTGGCCCGGCAGGCCGGGAAGATGCTGCGCTCGTTGCGCGGCACCGTCACGTCGGCGCGTTCGCAGATCACCGAGGAGCTCGGGCCGGAGTTCGCCAACTTCGACCCACGCGACCTCAACCCGCGAGCGCTGGTGAAGAAGCACCTGCTCGACGACATCGAGGACCTCGACGACGACACGCCTCGCCGGCCGGGCCACCGGCCGCTGGAGAAGGGCGAGGCTCCCCCTTACGACGTCGAAGCCACCTGAAATGGTAAGGGCCCGGGTCAGCCGACCTCAGCGGCCAGTGTGACGTCGAGCCGCTCGGTCCCTCCGTCCCGCTTGATGCTCAACGTGACGGTGTCACCCGGCTCGAAGGAGCGGATGCGCACGATCAGCTCGATCCCGTCGATGACCTTCTCGCCGTTGACGGCGGTGATGAGGTCGCCGTCCTCGACCCCTGCCTGCTCGGCTGGGCTGTCCGCCGTGACCTCCTGCACCCGTGCCCCGGCCAGCCCGTTCCCCACATCGACCTTGGCGCCGATGACGGGGTACTCCGCGTGGCCGGTGTCGATGATCTGGTCGACCGTTTGCACCACCTGGTCGATCGGGATGGAGAAGCCGACACCGATGTTCCCGGCCTGATTGGTGCCGGCGCCGACGGTGGCGATCGCCGAGTTCACGCCGATCACGCGCGCATCAAGGTCTACGAGCGGCCCGCCGGAGTTGCCGGGGTTGATGGCCGCGTCCGTCTGCAGGGCGTTGATGTACGACGTCTCGCCAGTCCCGCCGGCCGTGACCGGCCGTTGCGTGGCGCTGATGATCCCTGATGTCACGGTGGCGTTCAGCCCAAGTGGGGAACCGATGGCCACCACGGTCTGACCGACCTGGACGGTCCTCGACGTGCCAAGCGTTGCCGGGACAAGCTCAGGGATCGTGGCGAGCTGAATCACCGCGATGTCATAAGACGGGCTCCGGCCGATGATCTCGGCGGACATGTCCCGGCCATCAGGCAGTGCGACGGTGATCTCACCGCCCTCGACGGCCGGCTCGATGACGTGGTTGTTGGTGACGATGCGCCCCCGTTCGTCGTACACGAAGCCCGATCCGCTCACCCCCGAGCCACTCCCTCGCACCTCGATGGACACCACGCTGGGCAGCACCTTCCCGGCGACCCCGATGACCGGGCTTGCCCCGGGCCCCCCGGCGACCGGTCCACTCGTGGTGATAGTGGTCGGGCCGGGCGTCGGGTCGAGCGGCCGGGGATTCGTGGTCTGCTCGACCACCTCCCTCGGGGTGGCCTGGTCGACCAGGAGCGCGCCGCCCACACCGCCCCCGAGGCCGAGGAGGAGGGCCAAGATCGCGACCGGGACCCACGGCGTTCTGGGCCGGGGTTCGTCCTCGTATCGCCATGGGGTCGTCGCCGGGTAGGAGGGGGGCTGCCCGCCAGGGAGTGCGGGAAAGCCGGCAGGGGGCGGCCGAGCCGCGGGATGGCCGCCCAAGGGGGGCGGCCGGCTCTGCCCATCAGTACCAGCCGCAGGATGGGTGGCCGGGCTGGACCGCCAGATCGGCGGCGGCCGGTCGTCGTGCGACTCGCCGTCGTACGACCGCTCGCCATCGGCCGGCCGGTCACCGGGGAAGGGCATCGACACTCCTGCTCTCAGTCGACGGGGTTGACGAAGGAGCCGATCCGCTCCAGGCCCGCGCCGACCCGGCTGGACATCCCCGGCTCGGCACCGGGTTGGTGCGGCAGCGCCGCGAGCACGCGCGTCGCGGTGGTCGGAGGGGCGTCGGTCACGACGGTGTAGACGATGTCCTGCGACTCCCACACGGCGACGGTCGGCAGGCCGCGCAGCACATGCAGTACGCCGTCGCCCCATTCCTGGCGGGAGAAGTCGCCAAGGCCGGACGCGTCGAGCGTTCCGCGCTGCTCGAACACCGACACGGTCGACAGGCCGTCGGAGTAGGTCGCGCGAACGACGTCCCCGTGGCTCTGCAGGCGTTGCAGCGAGGTCAGCGAGAAGCCGCCCGGAAGGCGGTCCGGGCAGGTCCAGCCCTGGTCGTACAGCGCCGCCGAGGACTCGGTCGGACGGGAGGTGGCGGCGGGGAGAGCGAGCTCGGGCGGCAGGTGGGCGATGAAGCCGTTGGCCCTCGTCTCCAGCGACAACAGGCTGCTCGACCACACCAGTCGGCCGCGGTCGTAGGTCTCCTTGCGCACCATCAGGCCGCTCGCCGTGTCGATCCAGAACCTCGCCGCCAGCCTACCTTCGCGACTGACCGCGACCACCGTGGCCGGACGCCCCGCGACGGTCTCCTCCCCGGCCAGCGTGACGTCGTAGCCGCCGACCAGCAGATCGAGATGCTCAGCGGCCAGCCCGGCGGCGTCCGCCGTCTGCTGCTGGGTGACGAAGGTTGCGGTGGCATCGTCAGCCCCGCCCGCAGCGTCGAAGCGGGTTCCTTGCCCAGGGACGTGGGTGATCTGGACCGAGGCCACGTACCGGCCATCGGCGTCGTACGCCCGCACCTCTCGGGTCGCGTTGTAGGCGACACGCTCCGGCGCCAGCACCGCCTGATGCAGCCTCCGGACGGCATCTGGATCGTCGCCGGCCTGGGCGTCGAACCGAGGCTGGGTGGGGTACGTCGATGGGTCGGGCGTCGTAGCCGAGTACGCCACCACTTGGGCCGCCGGTCTGGACGAGAGACCGCGAAGGGCCGGGTCCGTCCAGGGCGCAGGCCCTGCACTGCCCGCGAAGTCCGCGGTGAACCGCTCGACGGGTGGGGAGACGGCGGGGGTGGTCGGCCCGTCCGGGGCTCCGACGGCGTAGGCGAGCGACAGCACCGCGACCGACACCGAACCGGCGCCGACGACGACCCGTCGAGCCGCCAGCTTGGCGCGGGCGCCGGGCGACGCCTCCGGCTCGACCGGTGGGCTCACCGTCCCGAGCGTTGCGAACAGGTCGGCGGCGGGTTCGGCGGCAGGCAGTCCGAGCAGGCGCTGCTTGAGGGCCAGCGTCTGCTGGAACTCCTCCCGACACGGTGGGCAGGAGCGGATGTGTGCCATCGCGCGGGCGCGGGCGCCTCCTTGCAGCTCTCCGTCGACGAGGCCGGAGATCTTATGGTGGAGATGACTCATCGGGAGCTGCCCGTGGTGGCGTCCGTGGTGGCGTCCAGCGCTCCGCCGTACCGGTTGCGAGCCTGGCCGGGGGCCCGGTGCCGCAGCGCCTTGCGCAACATCGAGCGGCCGCGGTGGATGCGGGACCGGACCGTGCCGATCTTGACCCCCAGCACGTTGGCGATCTCCTCGTAGGAGAGGCCTTCGACGTCACAGAGCACCACCGCCACCCGGAAGGCCGGTGAGAGCGACGCCAGCGCAGCCTCGACGTCGGCGTCGAACGTCTGGTCGTCGACCGCGTGGTCCGACGGCGGCAGCAGACCTGGCGTCTTGTCGCCGAAGTCGTCGGGCAGGGCGTCGAACCGGATGCGTTGGCGTCGGCGCGCCTGGTCGAGGAAGAGGTTGGTGGTGATGCGATGCAGCCAACCCTCGAACGTTCCCGGCCGGTAGGTGTCCAGTGACCGGAAGACGCGGACGAAGACCTCCTGGGTGAGGTCTTCAGCGTCGTGGCGGTTGCCCGTGAGGCGGTAGGCCAGCCGGTACACGCGCGCCGAGTGCTGGCGGACGATCTCGTCCCAGCTCGGCGGTGTCCACGCGTCGGTGGCGGCCCGGTCCATCCGTCCAGGGTACGGGACCGGCCGGCTATCCGACCCGGCTGGCACCTCGAGCTCGTCGGCGATCCCGGCAGACCGGGCTTGACTTGCACAGGATCGGGGGCTTCGCCGCCTGCCTTGTCGCCGGTGTCGCAATGCTAGCCGTCAGCGGCGCTGCGGATCGTCGAATGCCCATGGCTCTCACGTCGTCGGCCTAGGGATCGGCCCGATTGGCCTCGACCGCGGCATCGTCCCCACCACGTGTGCTGACAACGCGGAACGGATAGGCTCAGCCGCGTTCAGACATCGCCTCCCCGTGAGGCGGGCCTCCACGCGAGGCAGGATTCGAGGAGGACGTCATCGCCACCGGGTTGAAGCCAGCATCGTGGGCCTACTCCGAGGGATTCGTCGCAGAAGACGAGGTGCTGGCCGCTGCGCGCTCGCGGGCCACCGAAGTCGCGGCGGTTCCGGTCAGCGCGGGCACCGGGGCGGCGCTGCGTTTCGTCGCAGCCCTGCTCGAGGCCAAGAACGTCGTCGAGGTCGGCACCGGATGCGGCATCTCCGGTCTTTGGCTGATGCGCGGCATGCGTTCCGACGGCGTACTGACAACCGTCGACCTCGAGGCCGAGCACCAGCGTCTCGCCAAGCGGGCGTTCACCGAGGCGGGGATCGCCTCGCAACGGGTGCGGCTGATCCCCGGTGCGGCGCTGGAGGTGCTACCGCGGCTGACCGACAGCCACTACGACCTGGTGTTCTGCGACGGCGACAAACGGGAGTACCCGCAGTACCTCCAGCAGGCGATGCGGCTGCTCCGGCGCGGCGGCGTCGTGGCGTTCGACAACTCGCTGTGGCACGACAAGGTGGCCGACTCCTCTGTTCGGGACCCCCAGACGACCGCGGTCCGGGAGACACTCAAGCAGATCGCCGACCACGACTCGCTGCTGTCGGTGCTGCTGCCGGTCGGCGACGGCCTCCTCCTCGCCCAGAAACACTGACGCCGGCACCGCTAACGCTGGGCAGGACCGGTGCGGATCCAGTAGCGCAGCTTGTCTTCGCGCTGGTCCTCGAACACCCCGCCGGCGGCCTCGATGACCCGCCGGGACGCCGGGTTGGTGTCGTCGCAGGTCAGGAGCGCCAAGTCGATGCCGAGGTCGTGGGCGACCGGCAGTGAGGCGGCCAGCATCGCCTGCGCATGTCCCCGCCCACGGGCGGACGGCCGGACGACGTACCCGATGTGACCGCCGAAATCCCGCAGCCAGGGCGTGAGCGAGTGCCGGATCGACAGCCGGCCGAGGTACTCCTCGCCGTCGACCCACCACAGGTACGTGGCCGGCACGATGCCGTCGGGCAGCCATGCGGAGTGATCGGCCAGGGTTCGCAACCGTCGGGTGTACGCCGAGAACGTGTCGGCGTCCTTGAGCTCCTCAGCCGTGAACGACTCGCCGGGGAAGTCTCCGATCTGGCCGATGACCGTGAGGCCGGCGTAGCGCTCGTCCTCGTGCGCGCCACAGACCTCCTCGACCGCGGCCAGGAAGGACCGCTGGTAGCGAGGGTCTGGAACAACGAGGCCCGCCACCTGGCCAAGCCTACGGAGCCCGTACGACGCCCGCCTCCGCTTTTCCCTGCTGGCAGTTGCGGGAAACTTGCGGACGACACGCCGAAGGAGCGGACGACTTTCCCGCAATTCGCGTATTGCGAGCCGGATCGCGCCTGCTTCGAGAGTCAGGTGGGCGGAAATCGGTGATCCAGCGCAGCAGCAGCCGGGCGCCGAACCCGGTGGCTCCCAGGGTGTACTCGAAGACGTCCTTGGTCGAGTCGCCGACGCTGGCAATGTCGAGATGGGCCCACGGCGACGAGCCGGCGAAGTGCTGCAGGAACAGCGCGGCGGTGATGGCGCCCGGCCCCCCGGCGGCGTTCGTGGCGTCGGCGAACGTGTTGTCCAACAGTGGCTCGTACTCCTCGCTCAGCGGAAGCCGCCACACCGGCTCCCCGGCGGCCGCGCCGGCAGCCCCGAGAGCGGCGGCGAGCTGCTCGTCATTGGCGAACAGGGCGCCGAGCGTCGTACCCAGCGCCATCTTGCCGGCGCCGGTCAAGGTGGCGATGTCGACGAGCGCGGTCGGGTCGATGTGTCTGTCTGCGTAGGCGAGCGCATCCGCCAGCACCAGCCGCCCCTCGGCGTCGGTGTTGCCGACCTCGCTGGTGCGACCGCCATAGTGGGTGACCACATCGCCGGGCCGCATCGCCGCCCCGCCGAAGGCGTTCTCCGCCGCTGCAACCAGTCCGGTGACCTTCACCCGCACCCCGAGCTCGCGAAGAGCACCCAGCACCGCGATCACCACGCCGGCGCCGGTCATGTCACGTTTCATCGACATCATCGCGTCCCGCGGCTTGATCGAGATTCCGCCGGAGTCGAACGTGATGCCCTTGCCCACGAGCACCAGATGTGGTGTGCGTCGATTCACCTTCTTCGGCGTGTAGTCGAGCCGCAGGAAGCGGGACTCGTACGCCGAAGCCGACCCCACGGCCAAGATGCCGCCGAACCCGTCGGCCGCCAGCTTCGGCTCGTCCCACACGGTGATGTCGAGGTCGGCTATCCGCGCCGCCTCCCGGGCCCACTCCTCGAGCCGCTCCGGCCCCTTCTCGTTCGACGGCGTCAAGGCGTAGGTGCGGGCCCGCCACGAAGCCATCGCCCGCGCCATCGCGGCCCTCACCACGGCCTCGCGTGGCGGGCCTGCAAGGTCGACCAGCTCCACGGCCGGCGACTGCGCCGGCGCTTGCTGGTCGGACTTGCGAGTGAAGCCGAACGCGCCGAGCACCAGCCCCTCGACGAAGGCGCCGAGCTGCTCGTCGTCGGCGAGTGAGGCGATCGATGTCGCTGCTCGGCCCCGCTCCTTCACCACTCGGGCTATCGCCGCACCAGCGCGTCGGTAGTCACGGGTCGTCTCCGCACCGAGACCCACGAGCATCACCCGCTCGACGGCACCGGCGTCGAAGATCTCGTGCGACAACACGTCGCCACCGGCGCCCTTCGCCTTGGCGCGGTCGAGCAAGGCGAAGGCGTCCACCCCCAGGCTGGTCAGGGTCTCCTGCGCTCCGACGCCGAGGGTGTAGTCGCCGTCGCGACAGGTGAACCCGACCGCGACAAGACCGGCGTCGGTGGCGGCGAGTGGCGCCGTACTCGATGTGATGACGGTGGGTGCGGGCTGGTCGACAGGCACCCGCGAAACACTAGGACCCCGAAGGCGCCATCACATCCTCCGGGGTCCTGGTGCTGCAAGTGGCGCTAGCTCGTCACTCCGCTCAGTGCTGTCTCGAGCGCCTTCGCCTCCTCGGCGTTGAGCTCGACAACAAGCCGACCGCCACCTTCGAGCGGGACCCGCATCACAAGGCCGCGCCCTTCCTTGGTGACCTCCAGCGGACCGTCGCCTGTCCGCGGCTTCATCGCCGCCATGCGCGCACCTACCCTTCGTCGTGAGCGCCCAGACTCCGCCCACTCTGCGGGCCGAGACGCCGGTGGCGCATCCATTGCTTCGCCTCATTATCGCACCGGTTGACCGAAGGTGGTGCACACTGCTGGATTGTGAACGCTCGATCGGCCCTCTTCGACGTGTACGGCGACCACCTGAGGTCGCGGGGAGGAGCGGCCCCGGTCGCCGCGCTGGTGCGGATGCTGGCGCCACTGGAGATCGCCGCCCCTGCCGTGCGGACCGCCATCTCGCGGATGGTGCGCCAACGCTGGCTGACGCCGGTGCAGCTCTCTCAGGGCGCTGGGTACCGGCTGACTCCTCGAGCCGAGCAACGCCTGGCGGACGCCGCGAACCGCATCTACCGCAGTGGCCTGGCCCCGTGGGACCACCGCTGGCACCTGCTGGTGATCGACCACATCGCCGACCGCGCCGCCCGTGAACGCGTCCGCGGAGGTCTGATCTACCTCGGCTACGCCCTGTTGCGCGACGACACCTGGATCAGCCCTCGCGCGTCACGTGAGGTCGACGCGCTGCTGGAGAACGAGGCCGCCCGCGGACAGCGCTTCTGGGCCGAGCACGACGGTGACGACGCGGCGTTGACCGCCACCGCATGGGATCTCGAGGGGCTCGGCCGCGCCTACGCACGATGGCTGCACGACACCCGGCACTGGATCGGGGGCACCCGGGCAGACTGCTCTGACCGGGAGGCGTTCGTGGTGCGGAGCCGGCTGGTGCACGAATGGCGCAAGTTCTTGTTCAAGGACCCCGGTTTGCCGCACGAGCTGCTGCCGGAGAACTGGCCGGGCGCCGCTGCTGCGGCCTTCTTCGACGCGGAGGCGGCCCGACTGCTGCCGGGCACGGAGCGATACGTTGACGACTGCCTGCAACCGAACGGAGAGCCGTGAGCGAGCCCGGGGGCACCGAGCCGGTGCTGTACGACGTGGAAGGTGGCATCGCCACCATCACCTTGAACCGTCCGGACGCCATGAACAGCCTCGACATCGCCACCAAGGAGGAGCTGCTGGCCGCGATTCAGCGCGCCGCCTCTGACACCGAGGCCCGCTGCGTGGTGGTCACCGGCTCCGGCCGCGCCTTCTGCGTCGGCCAGGACCTGCGTGAGCACATCACCAACATGTCGTCGAAGTCGCTCGACGAGGTCTGGGCGACAGTGGACGATCACTACAGCCCCATCGCTTCCGGCATCGCCACCATGGAGAAGCCCGTGATCGCGGCGATCAACGGCGTCGCCGCCGGCGCCGGGATGTCGATGGCGTTGGCGTGCGACTGGCGGGTGGCCGCCGACAGTGCGAGCTTCACCACCGCATTCATCGGCGTCGGCCTCTCCTGCGACACCGGGATGTCGTGGACCTTGCCGCGGGTGGTCGGGCAGACCAAGGCGATCGAACTGCTGCTTTGGCCGCGGACTGTCGACGCCCCCGAGGCGCTCGAGATCGGCTTGGTGAACTGGGTGTTCCCCGCGGACCGGCTCGCGGCCGAGGTCGCTGACATCGCAGCACGACTCGTGGCCGGGCCGACGCTGGCATTCGCCGCGGTCAAGGAGTCGGTGCGCTATGCCGCGACCCACACGCTCACGGAGTCACTCGCCTTCGAGAGCCGGATGATGGCGAGCACCGGCGGCTCCGAAGACCACCGAAACGCCGTACAGTCCTTCGTCGCGAAGGCGAAACCCACCTTCGAAGGCCGATGACGACCCGCCGTTCCTGCTTCTGGCTGAAGACACGCCCGACATACGACCCCGATGTTCAGCCACAAGCTGGTAGGCGCGGTTAGAAGTGGCCGCCACTGCGTCAACGTGCCGTGGCACTTGCCGCCACAGGCGAACTCGGCGTTCGGCAGGTCGAGCTGCCGCGCCAGCCGCGGGCAAACGGCCGGTCCTTCGCGCCGCGCACGTACCCAACGTCGTCGCGAGCAGCATCGGCGCGGCGATCGCAGCGAGCCTTCGTGTCCTCACGTCGTCACCCTCTCTCGCGCCCAGCAGCCACCCAGATGGTCGTTCACCAAACCCGCGGCCTGCATGAGCGCGTATGCGGTGGTGGGCCCGACAAAGACGCATCCTCGCCGCTTCAGCTCCTTGGCCATGGCCCTCGACTCCGCCGTGTTCGCGGGTACGTCGGACAGCCGGTCAGGCGCGGTCCGGGCCTCGGGTGCGAATCGCCAAATCAGGGTCGAAAGCGGCTCGTCCAACCGGAGGGCGGCGCGGGCGTTGGTGATCGCCGCGTCGACCTTGGCGCGGTTGCGCACGATGCCGTCGTCGGCCAGCAGCCGCTCGCGGTCCCGCTGGTCGAACGCTGCCACGGCGGCGATGTCGAAGCCGGCGAACGCCGCGCGGAAGTTCGACCGCTTGCGCAGGATGGTGAGCCAGGACAGTCCAGACTGGAACGCTTCGAGGGTGAGCCGTTCGAAGAGCCCGTTGTCGTCCCGGACCTGTCGGCCCCACTCGTCGTCGTGATAGGCGACGTACTCCGGCGCCGACACGCCCCAGGGGCATCGCAGGGCGCCGTCCGGACCGGGGACCACCTCGTCCGGGCTGCGAGCCACCGTTTCGCTCACTCGCCGGACGCCTTTGGCGCTTTGTGCCGGCCGCTATCGTCGGTGTCGCCAGCCGGCGCCGGCGCTTCGAGCTCGTTGCTCTGCGGTACGTCGTCCGTCGGCGTCGTCGGGTAGGACTCGTCGGCTGTCGGCGCCGTCGGGTGGGACTCGTCGGCTGTCGACGCGGCGGTGTTTGACCGCGTGGCGGTGCCGGAACCAGACGCGGAGCCGGTCTCTCCCCGGGCCGCCAGGTCGGCCTCGAGCCGGGCAAGCAGCGCGTCGACCTCGTCCATCCGGTAACCGCGCAGCCCGGTGGTGAAGCGCACTGCCCGGATGTCGGCCGCCGTCAGGGGCCGCCCGGTCGGGATGGTCGTGTCAGGCCGGTCGTCGTACACGTCGGCCATGGCGTCGTCGCGCCCGACCGCCACCACCGCGATGGCCCCGATGATCACCACCAGCACGACGACCCAGACCCAAACCACGACAACGATCGTGCCACGCCCGGGTATCGCCGGCAGGCGATGGGTGAGGAGCGCTCTGCTACCTCGCTCCTACTCGGAGCGGTGGGGCTCGACTGGTGGCTCGCCGCCGCCCGGCCCGGACTCGGCGCGTTCCTTGCGGGCTCCGACCATGATCGACACGGCCTCGTCGAGGTCGTCGGTCACGTGCAGCAGGTCGACGTCCTTGGGGCTGACCTTGCCGTCAGCGAGTACGACGTCGCGCACCCAG